>CAYJNC010000115.1:0-6232 GCA_964371185.1 uncultured Christensenellaceae bacterium | reverse complement strand
TTGACCCCGGCATATATGCCGCCTGTGTAGCCCTATGATACAACGGTTGCAAATTTTCTTCCGCATTATAATAATCCCAAACTTCTTGCGTTATGGGGTTAAACAAATTCGGATCGAAAGACGGATAAGAAACCATCGCCAAAACATCTCCGTTTGTGTAATCCATCACTACCACCGCGCCGCTTTGTTCTTCCGAACAATTAGAGGCAAGAAGGGTGTATGCGGTATTTTGCATTTGTGTGTCTATCGTTAAATACACGTCTGCACCGTTTTGTACAGAATCCTCGTATAATATTTCTTTTTGTTCTCCTCTGCTGTCTTCAATATAAACTATGCTTCCGTCGCTACTGCGCATCTCTTCTTCAAAAGCCGCCTCTATGCCCGCAAAACCAACCTTTGAATTTTCGGTGATGCCGGCATCTGCCCATTCTTGCAACTGCTCTTCGGACGGCGAGGTCAAATACCCCACAACATGTGCTGTGTTGTCGGCATACGGATAATACCGCACGGGGGTCATACGGCTTTCGTCTACACCCATGCCTTCTACGGCGGAGATTTGCGCTATTTCATCGTTGGTTAAGGTTCCTTGCGGGTAAGTCAGCAACACGATGGCCGGATATTCGTTTAAAACTGCCTTATCGTATTGTTCCTGAATTTCCGCCACATCGGCAGAAAGCAGCGAATTTAATGTAGATTTCACAATTTCGATGTCCGGGTCTTTTTCCATGTCTAAATAAACACTTTGTGCATAGCCGTTTTGCGCAAGCAAATTACCGTCAGCAGAAAAAATTTCGCCCCGCTCGCCCGTCTGCGTGTTCACACGGACTTTGTCTCCCTCTTCTAACATCGGCAAAATAAGCGCAGGAGTGTATATTACAGAATAACCAAGCGGTCCCGAAACTATGTCGGCTGTGTAATCGTATGTCACCGTGCCCAGCAAACCGCTATCCATTTGCAGTGAATAATTTAACACATACTCCTGCTCGGATATTTGCTCTACATTTCGTGAAAGCAAAGTTATGTTTGAAATTTCCAAAGCATCATAAATATTCGTAAACCTATCTATAAATTCTTGACGCGTAGACACATCGGTTGTCAGCGAATAGGAAAGATCGTAGGCGGCATCATAATTTTTTTCTACTAATGCCTGTACGAATGAATAACCCACCGTTGCCGCACCGTCGGTGTAGGACGTACACGACAATAACATCGTCATACACACAATTATTACAAGTACGCTTGCCAAAATTCGCTTATTTTTTTTTCTGTTTATAATCGCCATTATATGTATACTATTATCCTTACAGTTTTTTTTGATTATACTATAATTTTTTTAAAGTTGCAAAAACACGTGCTTTTATTTGTATTTTGTTTACAATTAGCAAAAATTATTCACATAAAAAACACAGGCTAAGTGGCAGGATTACCACTTAGCCTTAATCTTTAAAACTAACAGCCCGCTTTTAGGAGCTCTATGCTTTTGTTTAAACGGAGCAATGTCTCTTCTTTGCCAAGCAATGCTGAAATTTCGATTGCACCACCCGGTGTGACCGCCGTTCCGGTGATCGCAATGCGCAACGGATATAGTAATTGACCATTTTTTATGCCCATTTCAGAAACCAATTCCATGAGTGCGGTGTGCAAACCGTCTTCGGAATAATCTTCAAGTTTTTCTAAGGTTGTTTTCGCTTGTTCTAAGTTTGCGAGGGCACTCTCTTTTGTCACCTTCATTTTTTTATGCTCGTACAAATCCAATTCATATTCGGGCATTTTAGCCAAAAATGCAAGTTTTCCCGGTATGTCGGTTAAAACCTCCAACCGTTGTCTGATTATACGAGTAATAAGGTTTAAATCGAACTTTTCAACGTCTATTGCCTGTTTATAGTAGGGCAAAGCCAACCCAACAAACTCTTCTTCGCTTATCGAACGAATATATTCGCCGTTCATCCATTTGAGTTTATCTACATCAAACACCGCAGGAGACCTGCTGATTCCGCCAATGTCAAATTCTTTTGTTAACTCTTCCAAAGAAAAAATCTCTTGTGTTCCGCCGGGCGCCCATCCAAGAAGTGCAATATAGTTCAATATCGCTTCTTGCAAATACCCCTTTTCGATAAAATCTTCATAAGAAGCATCGCCATGCCTTTTAGAGAGCTTGTTTTGCTTGTCTCTCATGACGGGCGGAAGGTGAATATACTTTGGAATTTCCCACCCTAATGACTCGTACAACAAATTATATTTCGGCGTGCTCGAAAGATATTCTATCCCACGAATTATATGCGATATTTCCATTAAATGATCGTCGATAACATTAGCCAAATTATACGTCGGGTAGCCGTCGGATTTTAACAACACATGGTCTTCCATGTCGCTGTTCGGCACGGTTATTTCACCGTAAACCATATCATGATAAGTGGTTTCGCCTTCGGTCGGTATGTTCTGCCGAATAACATATGGCACACCGCTGTCTAAGTTGTTTTGTATTTCTTCTTTGCCGAGTCCCAAACAACATTTATCGTATTTAAAATTTTCTCCGTTTTTCTCGCTTTGCTCACGCACGCTTTGCAGACGCTCTTTGGTGCAAAAACAATAATAAGCGCCGCCGGTTTCAACCAATTTTTTGGCGTACTCTTCATAAATTGCTTTTCGTTCCGATTGTATATACGGGCCGTACTCTCCCGAAACGTCCGGGCCTTCGTCGTAAATAAGCCCGGTGTCTTTTAACGTGCGGTATATAACTTCAGATGCTTGGTCTACCAAGCGTTCTCTGTCTGTGTCTTCTAATCGTAAAATAAAATCTCCGCCGTTTTTCTTGGCAAACAAATACGCATAAAGTGCAGTTCTTAAGCCACCTATATGCAAATACCCCGTGGGGCTTGGTGCAAATCTTGTTCTTACTCTCATATAAACGATCTCCTTCTTTTGTGCTTAAACACCCGGTTTATAGCTGTCTTTCAACCCAACAATTTTGTTGAAAACACTTTTCTCGTTCTCGACGTATTCTTCTATGCAAAAATACCCCTGACGCATAAACTGAAAACGCTCGCCGGCCTTTGCATTTTTAATTTCCGGCTCTATTACCATATCCGCTTTAACCGTTAGCGAATTTTCGTTTGTCGAATATTCTGTTTCGTCTTCGCCTTTCACGAATAAATAATCGTATAAATTGGCAATTCCTTTAACCGCAGTGTTTTGCTCCACCCAATGCAAAGTACCTTTAACTTTTCTGCCGGCACCCGCACCTCCGGATTTTGAAGTCTCATCATAGGTGCAAATAATTTCTTGAACCTCGCCGTTTTCGTCTTTAACTATTCTTTCGCATTTTATTATATAAGCATTCTTTAGCCTAACTTCACCGCCTAAAAACAATCTGAAATATTTTTTGTTCGGTTTAACCTCCATAAAATCTTCACGTTCTATGTATAGATGTTTAGAGAACGGAACTTCGTGGGTTTGCTCTCCCGTCGGAAAATCTTGTGCAACAAGCATTTCGCACTTATCCTCCGGATAATTTTCTATTGTGAGCTTTACAGGGTCAATTACTGCCATCAACCTTTTTGCATTTTCGTTTAAATTCTCTCGAACGCAATGTTCAAGTAAACGGATATCAACCTCAGACACGGCCTTTGCAACGCCAATACGCTTGCAAAACTCTCTTATGGCCTCGGGCGGATACCCTCTTTTTCTCATTCCCGAAATGGTAGGCATTCTTGGGTCGTCCCAACCGAGCACAACACCGGTGTCTACCAAGTTTTTAAGATAACGCTTGCTCATTACCGTGTTGGTAAGGTTCAAACGGGCAAATTCATACTGATGCGGAACACACTCGCAATCGCAATTCTCAATAACCCAGTCATACAAAGGGCGGTGGTCTTCAAATTCCATGGTGCACACCGAATGCGTTACCCCCTCATACACGTCTTCTAACGGATGAGCAAAGTCATACATCGGATAAATCACCCATTTTGAACCGGTCTTATGATGATTAGCATGGACAATTCTAAATATTGCGGGGTCCCTCATGTTTAAATTCGGGGAAGCCATGTCTATTTTGGCACGCAAAATTTTCTCGCCGTTCGCAAATTCACCATTCTTCATTTGCTCAAACAACGTTAAATTTTCTTCAATACTCCTGTTGCGATAAGGGCTTTCCTTGCCCGGCTCGGTAAGTGTTCCTCTAAATTCTCTCATTTTATCTGCAGATAAATCGTCGACATAGGCAAAGCCCTTGTTTATCAGCACCAACGCTTTTTCATACATATACTGAAAATAATCGGAACCGTAACATTCTTTGTCCCACTTAAACCCCAGCCATTCTATGTCTTGCTTTATAGAGGCAACATATTCCTCTTCTTCTTTAAGCGGGTTTGTGTCGTCAAAACGCAGGTTACACTCTCCCGAATATTTTTGCGCCAAGCCAAAATTCAAAGCAATAGATTTTGCATGACCTAAATGCAAATATCCGTTTGGCTCGGGCGGAAAACGTGTTATGACCTTAGCAACAGTACCGCTCGCCAAATCTTTTTCAATAATTTCTTCTATAAAATTTTTAGATTCCACTTCAGACATTTATTAACTCTCCAACACTTTAATTTATAATTTTTATGTATATTATATCATATTGAACGCACATTTTAAACACATTGCTTAACACAACCGTATGCAATTTTTTTATTTATCGCCTATAGTTGTATTTGTCACATTCAATTTATATTAGATGAACACATAAAAATATTTTTATTTTTGTGATGGTGGGGCATTATCGCCACTTGTAAAACCTCTTATTTGTGGTATTGTTCATTATTCAATATCTTAAAAGCCCTATAAATCTGCTCCAATAAAACCACCCTAAAAAGGCGATGCGGCAATGTCATGTCTGACACACACAGCATTACATCTGCACGTTTTTTAACAATATCCGAAAGCCCGAGCGAACCGCCTATAACAAAAGTTATGGTGCTGTTCCCGTTAAGCATCTTCTCTTTTAACGTGTTTGCGAAGCCTTCAGACGTATATTTTTTGCCTTCAAGCGCACAAACAACAATCAATCCTTCGCATTTAGACAAAACTCTTTCGCCCTCTGTTTGCAATACAGACTGCTCGTCTTTTTCGCTTTTTACACGCATTAAAGGCTCGTCTTGCACTTCTATCACACTAACGGTGCAAAACCTTTTTAACATCTTAACATATTCTTCTTGCGCTTTTTTATAATAGTCTTCTTTGAGCTTGCCTACGCATAAAACGTTTATCTTCATAGCAACTATTTCACTACCTCTCTATCAACTTAAAAACAAACATTAAAATAATTACCGCAACAAGCAATTTTGTTTGACCTTTTTGCCCTCGGTATGCACACGAAGGTTTTGCCTTGTTTTTCTTGTTTTCTTTTACAATTAAGGCAAACATAACAAAGCTCATCAGTCCGCCGATAATTAAAAATCCTAATTGATACAGTGCATATGTCGGGTTTGAAAAATTCATAGTATGCAAGGGGAAACCTTGCAACACCCAAGGCAAGTTTAATATGTATTCTATCACCACGCCGGACAGCACAAAAAAGTTAAAAACGGCATGAAGTATGAATGCACACCAAAAGTTTCGTGTTTTTATATATATATAACCTATCACAACACCCATAACCGCAGCATTTATCATAGCAAATACACTTCCGTGCATTAACGCAAACAGCGCCGACGCAACAAACAGTGCGCCTATACCCAGTTTGCGCTCGTAGGCATTTTGCACTACTCCCCTAAAAACAAGTTCTTCCGTAAACGGGACAGCCACACAAGCCGAAAAACTTATTAGTGTGATTAAAATATCGTTTGTGCCCGGCTGAAAATTCAGACTGTTAAAATAAGGTTGCGGATATTCTTGCACCCAAAAACCAAAAACAACAGTTGTTGCCAAATAAAGAAAAAACGCCAACAAAACAGAATAGTAAACATTTTTTGCTGTCGGTTTACCCAACTTAAATGTTTCTACCGGCCGAGTCGCCGATACTATTGTGATTATGACGATAGCGTTTAATATTAACCAAAGAACATTAGGCGCAACAATGGTTGTACCTATGCTTGCGCTTATAGCATTGTCTACGAATACACCGACAATATATATACAGATAAAAAATAGTAACAGACTGTTTGCGGAAAGAATTGTAAAAAAGTTAGCCTTCGGACTATTTTGCCACATATTGTCCGCTAACCCCCTCACGTTTTGCCAACCCAAGCGC
>CAYJNC010000114.1:0-6241 GCA_964371185.1 uncultured Christensenellaceae bacterium | reverse complement strand
TATCGTCTTTGAAGGCATCTGGTAACAATGGTTTTCCCGAATAAAACTCCATCAACTTCTCTTTTGCCTGTTCTTTTGTTATCTTGAACGGAATAACCGCATCGGGGGTAAGCATTCCTTCCACCCGTGCAGAAAGAACAACCGGATTTCCGCAATACATACACTCTGTTGCAGCCGTATTGCCATCAGAAACAATTTCGGCTCCACAAGATTCGCAAATAAACCCATCTTGTTCACCCATCGTTTCATGCTCTTCCATAAAACTTTGCGTTTTCCAATCAATGTTTGTAGGTTCAAGTTCTTCCTCTTCTGTTGGATTAGCATTTGGGTTTTTTATCTCTTCTTCAGTAAATTCGCTGTCGCAAGAATCACACACCAACATTTGTTTTCCTGCGTCGAATCGTAAAGGCGCCCCACACGCCGGACACTTATATTCTACTACTTCACTCATAATGTCACTCCTTTTAATCTCTTTTTTTAATACTGTGTTAAATAAAGATATTATTTTTTGTCATTATCGTCAAACACGTCTCCGCATTCGGGACAAAACTTAGGCGGATTTTGCGGATCTTCGGGTTTAAATCCACACTTGTCGCATTGATACAAAGGCGCCCCCTCCGGTTTTTTTGCTCCGCATTCGGCACAGAATTTGCCTTTGTTTACCTTGCCACAAGCACAGTTCCAACCGTCTTCGGGTTTCTTTGAACCACAGTTATCGCAAAACTTGCCTGCATTTGTGTTGCCGCAAGCACAAGTCCAACCGCCGGCAGGCGCACTCGGTTGTTGTTGCATCGGTTGCTGTTGTTGCATTCCTTGCATCTGCTGTTGTTGCATCGGTTGCTGTTGCATTCCTTGCATCTGCTGTTGTTGCATTCCCGGTTGCTGTTGCATTCCTTGTTGTTGTGCCATGTTAAACAAGTTATTCGTGTTAGCACCGCCTGCCGCATTTGCCATGTTCATGCCGGCAAACGCCATAAACGCACCCTGTCCTTCATTTTGTGCCGCCGATTGCATAGCCTCTGCCTGAGCACCCACCAAATGAGCCGCCGCCATTGCAGGATTTCTGAATGCCGCATTTCTTTGCAATTCTTTAATCATCATTTCGTCTTCTTCGCTCGCCTTAACCGACGAAACACCAAACGAATTGATTTCAATGCCCCTTAACTCTTTCCATTTTGAAGAAAGTACTTCGTTAAGCGCATCTGCAAGTTCCATAGTATGACCGGGCAGAGCGCTGTATCTAACACCCATCTCTGAAATTTTTGCGAAAGCCGGTTGCAATGCCGTCATAAGTTCGCTTTTCAATTGGCTGTCTATTTCGGTGCGCATATACTCGTCCGTTACGTTTCCGCATACATTGGTATAAAACAACATCGGATCGGTAATTTTATAAGAATACTCACCATGACAACGAATGGCAATGTCCATATCCAACCCAATATTTGTGTCTACCACACGGAAAGGCACGGGGCTTGGAGTTCCATATTTATTGCCTAAGATTTCTTTTGTGTTGATGTAATAAACACGTTGGTCTTTACCCGGCTGTCCACCAAAAGTAAAACGTTGCCCTACGCTTTTAAAACTGCCCAAAATACTTTTCCCTAAGCTACCGTAAAACAAAGACGGTTCGGTAGAAGTATCGTAAACAAACTCTCCCGGCTCGGCACAAAACTCTGCCACCTTTCCGTTGTCGACTATCAGCATACATTGCCCATCGGCAACTGCCACAATCGAACCGTTTGAAATAATGTTTTCCACGCCTTTTGTGTTAGAACTACGCTTATCCTCACGCTTCCTACCCTTGCTGACTAAAACATCCGCCTCTTGTGATTCACAATAAAAAAACTCACGCCATTGATCGGCAAGTGCACCACCGGCCGCTCCCATAAAAGCCTTAATAAGTCCCATAATGCCTCCTTAACACCTGATTATTCATGTTTTTTTGTTTATTTAATAACATTAAATATAATAAAACGAAATTTTATATCTATATAAATAATGTTAGCATATTATAATTTTAATGTAAACACAATCTGAATTAAATAACACAAATTTTAACGAAATTCAATACTAATTATTTGTATAACTCTAATCGACAGTTTTTGTAGCGATAATTAATTTAGCAAAACTTCAAAATAAAAAGCATATTTGGCTATTTCTCTTTGCTAAAAGTATACGGCAAAACTTCTTTAGCGCCACTTTTAAGCAAACATCGCACACATTCCCCCATTGTTGCCCCCGTCGTATACACATCGTCTACAATAACAATTCTTCTGTTCATAATACTAACATTTTCCTCGGGCATAAACGCTTCGCTCACATTTTTCGCCCTTTCCTTTGCGTCTAAATCAAAATGCGCCTTAGTATTGCGAACTCTTTTCAACAATTTCTCGCAAGGTAGATTAATAAGGGTAGACAAATGCATTGCTATCATTTCCGCTTGGTCAAATCCGCGGGCTCTTAATCTCTCTTTATGTATCGGAACAAACGTTATTACGTCGGCACACAAATCGTCGTTTTCTAAAAAATCCGCCATCTTTTGCGCCATAAAAATAGCCAGCCTGGGCTGATCGTCGTATTTTAACCTGTGTACGATGTTTCTTATTATTCCTTCATATCTAAACACATGCAAAATACCGCCCATTCGATTATCCTGTGAATACAAAGAAACTTCTTCAGCCGCACAATTTTCACACATTATTATGCCTTGCGGTATCTCTCTCCCACAATAAACACATTTTTCACCGGCGGTAGTTAACTGTTTAAGTATCTGCGATATTTTGCCCATCATTCCGTAATATATTTAAGACAGCGTAATTCTTTGCAAAGTGCCGTCCGGCGTATACCCCTTTTTCCATTATTTATCATGTAATTAATTGTTTGCTCGTTCCCTACCATTATAACCTTTTTTTTCGCCCTTGTAACTGCCGTATAAAGCAAATTCCTTGTCAAAAAAAGGCTATCGCCGTAAAAAACAGGTAATACAACAATGTCAAATTCACTTCCCTGAGCCTTATGAATCGTGTATGCAAATGCACCGTCGAGCTCTGTCATTTCTATACCTTCATAAACACAACTCCTGCCGTCTTCAAACCTTACCGTGCAAACCCCTTGCTTCATGTCGGCAATTACTCCGATATCGCCATTAAAAACGCCTTCCCCTTCCGAGTTTTCGCCATAGTTTTTCCATTTGCGGGCATAATTATTTTTAATCTGCATGACCCGGTCTCCCTCGCGGAAAAACTTGTCTCCAATCATAAATTCGGGTTTGCTTGTTTTTGGTGGGTTTATAGCATTCCTAAGCATATTATTCAGCTCAATCGTGCCCACTTCTGTCTTTTTGATTGGGGCAATCACCTGTATATCATAGCCTTCCTTTGCATACTTTAAATAACAATCTCTGATACCCATCAAAACTTCATCTGTCTCAAAACATCTGTGAAGCACAAATTCCTTGTCGTCATACGATGGTTTTTCACCGTTTAGTATGCTGTAGGCGGCATCTGCAATGTTGCCCGCATTTCTGAATTTATATGTTAGTTTAACCGTAGGCACAACCTCTGAAGTTATCAAATCTTGCATCACATTGCCCGGCCCGACCGACGGTAATTGGTCGGCATCGCCTACCAAAACAAGCCGAGCACCGGGTTTTAACGCCAACAACAGATTTCTGAATAGAAATATGTCTAACATAGAGACTTCATCGACAATGACCACATCAGCATCAAGCCTGTTTTCTTCGTTTATCCTAAAATAACACTGGTATGCGTCTTCGTCGTAAGAGTATTCAAGCAACCTATGGATGGTTCTCGCCGTTTCGCCGGTCGCCTCTTGCATTCGCTTAGCCGCCCGCCCTGTCGGCGCAGCCAACACACACTTTAAGCCATTAGAATAAAACATCTCTAACATCGCCTTTAAAATTGTTGTCTTACCCGTTCCCGGACCACCGGTTATCACACATAAATTATTGTCAATCGCAGTTTTTACCGCCGAACTCTGCTCTTTTGTGAGTTTTATTTCTCCCTTGTATTTAGAATTCCTCAAAGTGTTTTTTCCGTCCGCATTTTTACCCCGTAGCAAAAAAAGCTTGGTAGCAACCTGAGACTCAACCTCGTAAGCATTTTTTAAAAACACTACTTCAAAATCTTTTGCATATCTTTTTAAAATAGTTTTATTGTCTTTCACCAAAGTTAATAATGCCGTTTCAACCAAATCCTTTTCCACTTGCAAATGTAGCGCAACATGGGGTATAAGCTGACTCTTTATTACAAACAAATTCCCGACCGCCAAAGACTTCTTAAGAACATTCAATATTCCGTTTTGCACCCTCATACCATCGGTTTTCAAAATACCTAATTTTCTTGCAATCCTGTCTGCACCTATAAAATCTATCCCGTGGACATAATCTATTAAAACATACGGATTATTTTTGATTTTAATAACGCAATCTTCGCCCATGTCTTTTGCAACACGTGTCGCCTGATTAGCACTCAAACCCATACCCATAAGCTCGGTGTAAACGTACTTCTTTTGAAAATACTCGGCAAAAGCATCATGAATTTCTCCTGCCAGCCTTGCCGAAATGCCTTTTATGTCTTTTAGTAAAGACGGTTCATTTTCTATCACATCGAAAGTCTTATGCTCAAAGGTTTCAACAATTCTTGTGGCAATAACCTCGCCCACGCCTTTTATAAAACCGCCGCCCAAAAATAACACCATGTCGTTTAAATCAACCGGTAAAGCCGTTTCAAAATAAGACACCGCAAATTGTTTTCCATATTTCACATGGTTTTTATGCTCACCAAAAAAACGCGTCCGCTCACCGATTTTCAGTTCCGGCATATTGCCCACCACAACAGTGGGCTCTATGCCTTCTACTAAAGCAACAGTGTAACCGTCCGCGCCTTCATATATTTTTTCTAATACAGTGCCTTCAATTTCTTGAACCACAGTTTTATTTCATCTCCGCCTTAATTGCGTCTACCATGTCGAGTCTTTCCCAAGGTAAATCAAGGTCATTACGTCCAAAATGGCCGTATGCTGCTGTTTGTCTGTATATCGGAGAGCACAAATTGTGTCTTTCGATAATAGCGCTCGGACGCAAGTCAAACAATTTTACGATAAGGTCTGCAATTTCAACCGAGTGCATTTTGCCTGTTCCGAATGTTTCAACAAATACTGAAACCGGTTTAGCAACACCAATAGCATAAGCAAGCTGTACTTCGCATCTGTCTGCAAGGCCTGCCGCAACAACATTTTTTGCAACGTGACGTGCAGCATATGCAGCACTTCTGTCTACCTTTGACGGATCTTTGCCCGAGAACGCGCCGCCACCATGACGACCCATTCCGCCGTATGTGTCAACAATTATTTTTCTGCCGGTAAGTCCGCTGTCACCCTGAGGACCGCCGATTACAAATCTGCCTGTCGGATTAACATATATTTTTGTGTCATCGTCCATCATGTCGGCAGGTATAACCGCTTTGATAACTTGTTCTATCATGTCTTGACGAATACGAGACTGTGTAGCCTCCGGATCATGTTGTGTAGAAATAACGATTGCATCAACACGATAAGGCTTCCAATTTTCATCATATTCAACCGTAACTTGCGATTTTCCATCCGGACGCAAATAATCTAACTGGCCGCTTTTTCTAACTTGTGCCAATTTCTTAGAAAGTTCATGTGCCAAATATATGGGCATCGGCATATAAACGTCTGTTTCGTTGCAAGCATAACCAAACATCATGCCTTGGTCGCCGGCACCGTTTTCCGGTCCGTCTATTTCTTCCTTTGCTTCTAAAGATTTGTCTACACCCATAGCAATGTCTTTTGATTGTTCATCAATACTTGTGATAATACCGCAAGTAGAACCATCAAAACCATATTCGGCATGGTCAAACCCTATTTGCTTAATTGTTTCGCGTGCAATTTTCGGAATATCTACGTATGCAGATGTCGTGATTTCCCCCATCACCAACACTAATCCTGTGTTAACGGCCGTTTCGCAAGCAACACGTGCAGCCGGGTCTTGTTCTAAAATCGCATCTAATACCGCATCGGATATTTGATCACAAACCTTATCCGGATGCCCTTCTGTTACAGATTCTGACGTAAAAAGTCTTCTCATTTTCTTCCTCCAAACTTTTTTTACAATAAAATAATATGTATAATTTCTATCTTTTCTATTATATCAGAAAAAATTCTTCTTTTCAATCATTGTTTCTTACGCAAACACGGT
>CAYJNC010000113.1:0-6268 GCA_964371185.1 uncultured Christensenellaceae bacterium | reverse complement strand
GCCGAAATTACCTATAAAAGTCATCATTGGCATCACTAGACCCGAAAGCGCCTGTGCCCTAAACACACTGTCTTTAAGCTTGTGGTTGGTGCTTTCAAATGTGTCTATGGCTTTTGCCTCTCCGTTATATGCACGAACAACGGTGTGACCTGCATACATTTCTTCTATATGGCCGTTAATTTCTCCTTAGTTGTTTTGTTGGCTTTTTAAATGGCTTTTAGATTTCCTCATTACTTTTACGATAAATATAAAGCCCACGAGTGTAGACAAAATTGCGGCAATTGTTAGGGGCACGTTTGTTATTGCCATCATAATAACAGAACCGATCAGAAGGGTGACAGAAGAAATAAAAGTACCCATAGATTGCGACATGGTCTGCCCTAAGGTGTCTACATCGTTTGTTATTCTTGAAAGAACGTCGCCCTTAGAATTTTTTGAGAAGTAACCCATTGGCAGTTTGTTTATTTTATTTGAAATATCGCCACGCAAATTTTTTGCCGTTTTTTGCATTACGGTTGAAATTATGAGCCCTTGTAAAATAGACAGCAGGTAGCTGATTCCGTAAACAATTGCTAATGTCAGCCCGATAGAAAATATAGATTCCATGTTTATGCCGTCGCCACTGCCCGACATGCTTTTGTGTATGCCGGAGGTTATTTCGTCTGTAATGTTAGACAACTCTCCCGGGCCTACTAAGGTTAGGATAGAGCCAAACATGGCAAAGCATATAGCGATTATCATAAGTGCTCGGTATTTATGTATATAGGAAGTAAGCTTTTTTATGGCTACTTTCATGTTTTTTGCTTTTTCGCCGCCACCGCCCATTCCGGGAGGTCCACCCGGTCTCCTTTTTTGTTTTGTGGCAGAGCCTAATTCATATTCGTTTTTACGCATTGTTAAGTTCCTCCTCTGATAATTGGGAAAGGGCAATTTGTTTGTATACATCACAGTTTGAAAGTAACTCTTTGTGTTTGCCTATGCCGGCAATTTCGCCGTCTTCAAGTACGATGATTTTGTCGGCATCTTTTATTGTGCCTATTCTTTGGCCAACTATAAGCATAGTTGCGTCTTTGCATTCCGAATTTAGAGTTTCACGCAGTTTACGATCTGTTTTGTAGTCGAGTGCCGAGAACGAATCGTCGAAAATAAATATTTCGGGATTTTTGTAGACCGCCCGAGCGATAGAAATTCTTTGTTTTTGACCTCCCGAGAAATTCCGTCCGCCTTGCGCAACAGGTGCCTCGTATTTGTTTTCAAGGTTAGTCACAAAGTCGGCAGACTGAGAGATGTGTACCGAGGAAGCAAGGTTGTTTGAGTCTTCCTTGTCGTAATCGCCGAAGGCAACGTTTGATTTTACAGTTCCGGTAAACAATATGGAAGTCTGCGAAACATAGCCGATTAACGAATTTAATGCGTTTTTAGTGTAGTCTTTTACGTTTACACCGTCTACAGATATTTCACCTTCGCTGACGTCGTAAAACCGTGGAATTAAGTTTATTACAGTGCTTTTGCCACACCCGGTAGAACCGATAAAGGCAACGGTTTCGCCTTTTTTAGCGGTGAAATTGATGTTTTTCAAAACATAATCTTCTGCTCCCGGATATTTAAAACTTACATTTTTAAAAACCACTTCGCCCTGTTTGTTTGGATCGCCTTTTGTTATGTTGCCTTGTACTACGGTGTTTTTGGTTGAAAGCACTTCGTTTATTCGTTTTGCGGCAACGCTTGCCCTTGGCAATAGCATAAATACTATTATGAGCATCATGAATGCCATTATTACCTGAAGGGCATAGGACGAGAACACAACCATGTCTGAAAACAATGTTAATTGGTTTGCGCCTGCCGCTTCGTTTATCAGCACGGCACCGACAAGGTAAATTGCAAGTGTCAGCCCACTGCTTATCATCATAATGCTGGGCATTAAAAATGACATTGTTTTTGCGGTAAAGAGGTTTGTTTTTGTCAGCTCGTCGTTTGCTTTTTCAAACTTTTCGCTTTGGTAGCTTTCTGCGTTATATGCACGCACAACGTTTAAACCGTCTAAGTTTTCTTTTGAAACTTTATTTATGTTGTCGGTGAGGGCTTGTAATTTTTTAAAACGGGGGACGGCGAGCGCAAGACAGACACCCACTATTGCTACTAATACCATTACAGCAACGCCGGTAGTAATTGTCCAAGCGGTGCTTTTATCCGCAATTTTTATTATTGCCCAAACTGCTGTTATCGGCGCTTTTATAAGCATTTGCATACCCATAACTATAAGCAATTGCACCTGAGTTATGTCGTTTGTTGTTCTTGTAATCAGGCTTGAAGTTGAAAACGAGTTGACTTCATTCATAGAAAAGCCCAATACTTTTGAAAACATTTTTGAACGGGTGATGAAAGAAAAGTTTGAAGCAATTTTAGCCGCAATGACAGCGATTACGATGGAAATTGCCAAACTGCCAAAGGCGCATAGCACCATTGCTCCGCCGGCAGAATAAATGTCTGCCATGTCACTGTTTTGTGTTTGAACAAGCATGGTGATTTCAGACATATAGTCCGGCAGTGTTAGGTCTAAGAATGTTTGTAGGCAGGTTAGTGCAACTACAAAAATTGCAAGTATTGCCTCTTTTGAAGACAAGTTTTTCAGTAATTTAATCATTTAATTCCTCCATATGCAGAAAAGAAGTAGAGTCTACTATTGTTTTAATCTTTTGTAAATCTGAAAACATATTTTCTAATTTTTCAAGGCCGAATTCGTCTACGATTTTTCCGACGGTTTCTTGCATTTGTGATTTTATGATTTCCGCCAGTTTTTTCCCTTTTTCAGATAGAATTACTATTTTTGAACGGGCATCTGTTTTAGAGCTTTTTTTTACGATCAAGCCTTTGCTTTCGAGTTTTTTAAGCAATACCGCCATTCTTGCGGAACTGACACCTAAGAAGTTGCATAGTTCGACAGAATTGACCGTTTCGGGGGCATCGTTTAGGTATTTTATCACTGCGAAAATACCCATTTCTTGCCTGCGTAATTCGTCGAGCCGGATTTGCGGTTTGCACCTATGAAAGAGCTCTAACGCTGTTTTTATTTCTTGTTGGGTAGCCATGTGTTCTCCTCCTGTAATTTAGCTAACGTAGTTAGGATTATAATATAGCTAACTATGTTAGTCAATAGGAGATTATATGCTTGTTGTTAAATTTATGTAAATTGTTATTAGAAATAAAAAAGGCGGTAGCTAATTATGCCACCGCCTATCAGAACTATTATGTTTAATTAAAGATTATATTGCGTCGCAAATGAGTTTGCTCATCTCTTTTGTAGAGATATAATTTTCGCCGGCCGCAATGTCTGCCGTTCGAGCGCCCGAAGCAAGAGCGGCTTTAACGGCGTTTTCGATTGCATCTGCCTCTTCTTGCAAAGAAAGAGAATATCTAAGCATCATGGCGCATGAAAGTATCATGGCGATGGGGTTTGCAAGGCCTTTTCCCGCAATGTCGGGTGCAGAGCCGTGGATAGGTTCGTATAGGCCGAGCCCGGTGTTGCCGAGTGAAGCGGAGGGTAACATTCCTATTGAACCTGTTATCATGCTTGCCTCGTCAGACAGTATGTCTCCGAATAGATTACCTGTTAAAATAACGTCGAACTGTTTTGGGTTGCGAACAAGTTGCATTGCCGCATTGTCTACATACATATGGGTAAGCGTAACATCGGGATATTCTTTGGCAATTTTTTCAACTGTTGTGCGCCATAGACGAGAAGTGGCAAGCACGTTTGCCTTGTCTACGCTTGTGACATGTTTGTTTCTGCCCTGAGCACTTTTAAAAGCGGGGTGTGCGATGCGCTCTACCTCGTAGTCGCTGTAATTCATTATGTCATACATGCGTTTTTCGTCTCCGCCCTTTTCGCCAAAGTAAACATCACCGGTTAATTCTCTGACTACCATTATGTCTAAGTTGTCGCCGATGATTTCGTCTTTAAGGGGGCAAGCACTGCGCAGTTCGTTGTATATTATTGCCGGACGAAGATTAGCAAACAAAGAAAGCCCGCTCCTAAGGCGTAACAATCCTCTTTCAGGGCGTTTGTCTACAGGGAGGTTGTCCCATTTTTCGCCGCCTACTGCCGCCAACAAAACCGCATCGCTTTTTTTACAAATGTCGAGTGAAAATTCCGGTAGGGGATCGTCGTATTGGTCTATTGCGGCGCCACCTGCCGGTGCGTCTGTAAAGTTAAATGTATGGCCGAATTTTTTTCCGACACACTCAAGTGCGGTTATGCCTTCGACTGCAATTTCCGGGCCTATGCCGTCGCCTTTTATTACTGCTATGTTGTAATTCATGTTTGTTTCTACCTTTCATATATAAAAAAATTTTATTTATTCCTAAAAAAGCTATATAATAAAAATACACGGCAATTGAATATTTTGCAAGTGTGAAATTAAAATAAGTATTATAATTATTGGAGGGACTATGCAAATAGGGATGTCTACAGCTTGTTTTTTCGGGCGAATATATAATGAAGATGCACTGAAAGAGATAGCTAAGCTTAAAATAAAAGAGGTGGAAATCTTCTTTTCTGCGCAAATGGAGTACAAAAAAAGCTTTGTACGTGAGTTAAAAGAAATATGTGTGGGGGAGGGAATCGAAGTGTGCTCGATTCATGCTTTGCCCACGCAATTTGAACCTCAGTTGTATTCAAGGCACGGCAGGCAATTTGAAGAGGCGTACGGTATTTTTGAAAACGTGCTTTTGGCCGCAAACGAATTAGGTGCAAAAAAATATGTTTTTCATGGGCCGATGGGCATAAAATTTGCAAAAAAAATTCCTCTGAATTTTCCTTGGTTGGGTGAGCGCACCGGATTACTTGCAAAAAAGGCAAAAGAGCACAATGTTAGGTTATGCTACGAAAATGTGCATTGGTGTTGGTATTCTTTTCCCGGGTTTGCAAAGAAGCTGGTTGAAAATTGCGATAGCGACAATTTGTTTTTTACATTAGACATAAAACAGGCGGTACAATCGGGTTTTTCGGTGGGGGAATACATAAAAGACATGGGAGACAGGCTGGCGCATATTCATATTTGCGATTATAAAATAGACGAAAAAAAAGGAATTCTTCCCTGTTTGCCGTTTTCCGGGCAATTTGATTGGGAAGAATTCATAAGGGAGCTGGTTAGGATTAAATATAATTCAACTCTTATGCTTGAAGTTTATTCAAACGATTATTCGTCCTATGCCGATTTAAAGCATAACTACGATGAAGTTAGGCAGTTTTTTCTGCAACGGTGGCATTCTTAAACGATAGACGCAATTGCTTTGCCTCTGCCTTTTTCTTGTTGAACATCTTATACAACACGGGTATGATGGCAACTGCAATGCAAATTGCGCATTCTACGCCAACTACGGTTGCGTTGTATGAAAGCGAATACAGCCAACCGGGAACGCCTTCGGGTGCATATTCCGAAAAGAATATCCAGCCGCTTAAAAATTGACAAATAAACCTTGCACCACAGCCGTATAGCAAACCGGGTACAATGCTTTTTCTTGCTAAGCCGGCAAGGCCTAAGGACATAAACGCAAGAGGGTAGTCTAAGATTACTTGCATGGGTGCTAATACATACGGTTCTTGTATGAATTGCAGCAAAGAATAGATTAAGCCGACGAGCAATCCTTTTTTAACGCCATGAATGTATGCAAATGCCAATAACGGTAACATGCTTGCAGGGGTGATAGAACCGCCGTTGGGCATGGAAAAAATCTTAATAAAGCTCAACAGAAAAGCAATACCTATGCAAAGTGCGGCAGATGTTAATTCTTTTGTTGTCCACTCGGATTTTTTTATTGTGTTGCCCGCTTGAGATTTTTTTCGGTATACTAAAAACCCAATTATGCCGATAACAATTGCGGCAATAGTGATGAGAAGTGTAAACCATTGGATTTCGGCAAGTCCGCCGAATGTTTCTGAAAACCAGTTCATAAAATATAATACCTCCGTTTTTATAATGAAAAACCTCCCGCAAGGTGCAAAAGGGGAGGACACATAAAAAACGTACGCTTCCCTGCACATGAATTACCATGACCGGTTCATAGGGTTTGTTTCTCAGCCTTTGGCTCCCCTAGCGGTTATATTTCATTTTATGTGGTTATATTATCATATAATAAAAGTTTTGACAACCATAATTTACTGAATTGTCAAATTTTTGAGTGTTAAATTGTATTTAAATACGTTGTTTCTTCATATGCCGGAAATATATTTTATGTTTAAGAGGGTGGTTAAGTGTTGTGTTGAAGA
>CAYJNC010000112.1:0-6335 GCA_964371185.1 uncultured Christensenellaceae bacterium | reverse complement strand
ACAAATTTAGTTAAAAAATATGCCGCTAACACTATCAACACTAAATATATAATGATTACAAGTATATCTGTAGCGTTTGCTACCGGCACATTTTGCAAAGTTGTCTCTTCTACCATTTCCCCCTACACCTTTTAGAGCGACATTCGCATTACTTCGTTGTATGCGTCTACCACTTTATTTCTTACTTCTATCACTAAATTAAGTGCCAGTTCAGATTTGGTGCCGTCTATCATGATTTGGGCAATGTCGTCTACCTCGCCCGCTAAAAGAGCTTCGTTTCCCGCTGCCGAAACCTGTGCTAAGGCGTCAGCCTGTCCTATTGCATCTGTTAACAAACTTTGAAAATCGGCATTCGGAGCAACTTCATTTGATTCTTGCATAGGTGAAATTTTAGTCGCTTGATAAAGCTGCGACGGAGAAGCAATTGAATCTATCATGTTTTATTTCCTCACTTTCCTATTTCAAGTGCACTCATCGCCATGGATTTTGTGCCATTAAGTACTGTTACATTGGCCTCATAAGACCTTGTTGCAGACATCATGTCTACCATTTCAACCGCAAGGTCTACGTTCGGCATCCTCACATAGCCGAATTCGTCGGCATCAGGATGCGTAGGGTTGTAGTCCAACTTAAATTCAGACTGATCCTCGCCTATTTCGGTTACCCGGACACCGCTGCCCATGCTTCCCGATATAGAGTTGTTAAGAGAATCTGAAAACTCCATGCTTTCTCTTTGTTGGAAAACAATATATTGCCTACGATATGGTTCACCGTCTGCAGTTCGTGTGGTGTTGATATTTGCCATGTTTTCCGCCACAACATCCATGCGCAACCGTTGCGCCGTAAGTGCAGAACCGGAAATGTCTAACGATGATAAGAACGCCATCTGTTTTTCCTCCTCGATTAATTAAAGTCGTTTATTACCTTTACTGCCCGGTAATAGCAGAACGCAGTTGACTAAACTGCCCGTTTATTTTCGACATAATTGTGTTATAGTAGATAACATTTTTTGTATAGTCTACCATTTCTTGGTCTATGTCTACATTGTTACCGTCCATGCGGTAGGTTGTGCTGTCTTTTGCTACCACAACACCCGTTATAGAATCGGTGTCGCCCGTTGTGCCTATGGGCATATGCGTATCCCGAGTTTGTTTGAACTGAAAATCGTCTTCTGCATACAAAGCACTTTTGTATAATTCTTCAAACTCAACACCGGAGCTCTTAAAATCCGGCGTGTCTACGTTTGCGACATTGTTAAGTATTGTGTTGTTTCTTAACCACGAGGCAGACAAACCGTTCTCTAATGGCTGAATATTATCAAACATACTCATATTATTAGTCTCCTAAACATTTAGTTTGCAGGCTTGTATTCATCAATGAGCCTGTCTACAACCTCAACCAAACTTCTGATTTCCGGTTTTGATAACTGCTCGTCGGCACCTAAAGCCTTGCCTTTTCTGCGCATTTCGTCGTTTACTAATGAAGAGAAAATAACCAACGGCAAATTCTTTAATAAGTCATCTTCTTTAACTAACTTTGTTAACCTATGCCCGTCCATCTTCGGCATTTCTATGTCTGTTATGATTAGGCAAAGATCTTCGTGCAAGCCATTTAAATCGTCGCCGTGTTTGGCTTTTAACTCTTCTAAATGTTCCCACGCCTCTTCGCCGTTGTCTTTTTTAATTATATGTGTGTAACCGGCTTTTTGCAGTGCTTGTACCAACATTGCAGAAAGCATCGCCGAATCTTCGACTATCATAACGGGTTTTTCGTTGTTCGGTCTGTCTACTAAATCATCAATGTCTTCCATTTGAATGCCGGTTTTCGGTGCAATGTCTGCCACAATTTTTTCAAAATCAAGAATCGTTATGAGCCTACCCTCAAACTTTGCCAACATGGTTACAATGCCTTCTTCGCCACCGTAAATAACATCGTCCGGCTTTTCTATGTCTGCCCACGAAATACGGTCTATACCTTCTACCGTATCTACACGGAAAGCTATATGCATTTTATTGAAGTTGGTAATAATAAATAGATCCTTAGAAATATCGTGCTCTTCTTCCATTCCTAAATATGAAGGAAGGTTGATGAGTGTAATTACTAAGTCTCTTGGTTTGAATACACCTTCAATCGCCGGATGAACATAAGGTATCTTCTTTATTTCAGAAGCGTTCATTATTTCCCTTATCTTCGCAACATTTATACCAAATGTATTTCCCGCAATTGTAAACTCCATTATTTCGATTTCATTAGTACCCGATTCCAACAAGATTTCTTCGTTTTTTTGCGCACTCATAGTCTATAACCTCCTGTATGCTTAGCTACTCTTCGATTCTTTTAAAAACACACCAAACTTTTTATCTTCTCTTTTGATATGACTAACCAACCATTTGCCAATCATATTGTTTACTTTTCCAAGCAACACAATAGATTCGCCGTTGTTTAAATACTCTCTTTTAATCGACTGCACTTCTTTTATAAATGCATCGTGCAAACGCTTATGAGCATCTTTTTCTGAATATTTATGCTTTGTATGCAGTTTTTGTTCGTCGGAAAAATGCTTGACAGTATAATTTTGCAAAAAATCTAAGGTGGCGGCAATTTTTTCTCTGCCGTGACCGGAATTGCAAGCCGTTATAAGGTCGTTAATTGCCTTAAACAACTCTTTATGTTGTTCATCTACAGTCGATTCACCCGTCTCTAAATCTTTAGTGAAAACATATGTCATGACATTCCCCTTCAAATTATTCTTTAATTATCTATACTTATAATATACACCTATTATTATACAATAAAACATAGTATTTTGACAAATATAATATTTATCTGATAACTTCCATAAGACCGCGCCAAATTTTGTCGGCCTCATTCATGCAAATAATGTATTGTTTTGCAACCATATCATTTGGAATACCTAACTTTTCGGCGTCGTCCGCCATTGCAACCCAATCACCCTTTT
Source organism: uncultured Christensenellaceae bacterium (assembly GCA_964371185.1). Classification (GTDB taxonomy): domain Bacteria; phylum Bacillota; class Clostridia; order Christensenellales; family Christensenellaceae; genus CAYJNC01. The sequence continues at coordinate 3,376 of CAYJNC010000112.1, read as the reverse complement.
CGTAGTTTAAAACTAATTTATATAACAACCCTGCACTTCCCTCTTGCCGTGTCAACGCGTTTATAATATGGTGAGATAAATTCAGTTCGCTTAACGCTTCTTCTAAGGGTACACCCATCAAGGCTTCTATGGTAGAAAACATACCCATCAAATATGCATCCGACTTTGTAAGCGGCACAACACGTGTATACTGCATAAGCTCCGCACAAAAATTTGCACGCAAGAAAGATACTTTAATAAACTCTGAAGGCAAGTCTCCGTTGCTTGTTTTAAAGCTTAAAATATATATCCACTGCCGCAACTGCGCAGTTCCTAAAATAACCAATGCCTGCGAAACAGACTCTACCCTATTGCGAATGGCAAAATATGCAGAGTTAACAAGTTTTAACAGTGTATATGTGAGTGTTACGTCCATAGATACTAATCTCTCGATTTCTTCGAAATTCGGTTCTTCGCTGGTAACTTCTATCATCAGACGGAAGAAATTCCCGTGGTGCGGTCGAACAATTTCTGTGCTTTTCGGAATTTGCGTGCCTAAGTACGAACCTTCAACATAGTCTACATCAAGCTCCTTTGCACTGTTTTTTGATTCTTCGTCGTTGATATTATGTATAACAATTTTCTTGCCCAAACGTTTCGCAATATCTATTACATTTTTCGCTTCGTCGTCTAAATATGCGAAATTTATTTTAAGCATGTCTACATTTTCAAGCGCGCTGATAGACCATGGGTTAAATTCAAAGCTTTTCAGTGCCACACTGTATCCTAAATTTCTATACTCTTTTACCATATCCATAATTTCTGAATTTAGCAAAGTCTCTTGATTGATTTGTATTACCAATTTTTTAGGATTAAACATTTCGGGCAATTTACGCACCAAAAGTTTTTTTGTAAAATCTAAGAAAACTGTTTTGTCGTCTAATAAATCTTTTTCGCTAAATTGGCTTAGTAATGCTTCAATTGCAGCGGCCGCCGCTAAATCTGCATCACCTTGTTCTTCTTCAACGTATACAACATCAAATGCGCATAATTCGTCGTTCCTATCGTATATGGGTATTTTTACAACATAAGATTCTGTATTCATAAGTTTCTCCTATTCTATGCCAATCCCGAATATCTGTATACTCTGTCTACATAATCCCTGATAGACTGAGGCAATGTCAGATATTCCGAGCTGTTGCTACTTGTTATGTTTCGCTTTGCCACGTTGCCGGGCCCGGTGTTGTATGCGGCCAACGCTAATTTTAGGTCTCCGTCGTATGTTTCTAAGTGCCGTGCTATTTCGTCTGTTCCGCACATAATGTTTTGCCAAGGATCGAATATATCGGTCATGCCAAACTCCTCTGCATTGACAGGCATAATTTGCATAAGCCCTGCCGCCCCGGCATACGAAACCGTTTGTGGGTTATAGTCTGACTCTGCCTTAATAACACCCATAATTACATTTACGGGAATACCATATTTTACAGACGCTTCTTCTATGATATCCATATATGGTGCCGCTTTTTCTAACATGCCGTCAGAGGTGTCAACTTGGCCTGTGTATAACAGCTGATTTGTATTGTATAAACCGCTTATGTCACTATAGTTATGAGTTGTTTCCGCTTCACCGCAATGTATGCAATAACGTCCGGTGTATTCATTGCCTAACATCAACAACTCTGCGCTTGTAAGTGTTGAACTATCTTCCAAAAACAGATCGCTTAAGTAAGCATTTTCGGTAGACGTTTGTTCTGTCGGTGTACTCATGCTTAAGCTCTGAGTGTCTACCATTACACTGTTTAAAATTTCAGAAAACCGCGCTTGCGTATTTGCTGTTACTTGGTCTATCCTCTGCCTTATTGCGGCTACCGCCGCATTTGCGTTGTTAATGCTCTCTATTCCCAAAGCCTATTCCTCCTATATTTTTTGATATATAGACGGTTGCACATATTTAAAAAGTCTGTCTTCTTTAGACATAGTTTCAGACAGGCCGATGAAAAAATATCCGCCCGGCAAAAGTGCATCGTAGAACTTTTTAAATAATTTTCTCCTTGTTTCGTTGTCAAAATATATCATAACATTTCGACAAAATATTATATTAAATTTTTGCTTAAATTTAAATTGCGGTTCCATCAAATTGAACTTGCGAAATATCACTTCGTTTTTAATAACCGGCTTTACGGCAAAGTTTTTGTTATCACTTGTGGTAAAATATTTTTTTTGCCACTCGTCCGGTATTTTAGTGAGTCTGTCGTCGGTGTATACTCCCTTGTAGGCAATATTTAACACTTTTTCGGAAATATCCGTAGCCAAAATACGTGCATCTATGCCTTTTTTATTTCCGCCTAAATAATCGGCAACCGACATTGCAATCGTGTATGGTTCTTCACCGGAAGAACATCCGGCACTCCAAATACCTAAATTTCCGTTTGCCGCCTTAGGTATCATTTGCGGGAAAACCACTTCTTTCAAAAATTCGAAATGGTGTTCTTCCCTGTAAAAATATGTGAAATTAGTTGTTAGTTTTGTGATAGCAAAAGATAAATCCGCACCGGTTTTGTCTTGTTCCATATGGTCAATGAACTGAGTAAAATTGTCATAACCTTTTTGTCGCAAAACAGTAGAGAGCCTTCCTTCCACCAAAACTTTCTTGTCGGCAAGTACTATCCCACATTTTCTATACATAAAATCTTTTATTCTTCCGAATTCAGCATCTGTCAACTTCATTGTTTACCTCATAAGTACATATCTACCAGTAGCCCGCGAATATCATCTACCTCATCTAATAGCATAATATTTTCTTTCTCATCATTCAACACTTTTTTTGTTAAACTGTCTAATTTTTCGTTGATTGTTTTGATTGTCGCAAAAATTTTGCTTCTTCCGTTAGGTCCTAACTTGCCTTCCTTATGAAACGCAAAACCGTTACTCACAGTTTCGTTTACCAGGCTTGTTATGCTCTCCCGATATTTTTGAAGTTCCGCCATGTCGGCTCTGTCCTTTAATTTCTTTCCCTGCTTCTCTATTTGCGTAATCAAAGCCTCTATTTTTTTTGTATATACCTTATCTGACTCCGAATTTAGCTTGCTCCTAAATATTAACTCTCGGTCTTGGAGCGCAACATCGCTTTCCGCACGCTGAATTGTGTCTAAGGATACATTGTTAACATTTTGTATTTTCACTTAATTATACCGCCCGTGTATCATTATTTCATACAACTATTTGTATTTGTCTATGATGCCTCCCTCTTTTAAATCACCCGCATAACTCATATGCTCACTGTAGGCAGAAATCGTTTGCCTATCCTGCTTCTTTGCCGTTAGTTTGCCTTTATACTCGCTCAAAACAGAGTCTATTTTGCTAACATTATTTTGCTCAAGCTCATTAGTTTTTT
>CAYJNC010000111.1:346-6506 GCA_964371185.1 uncultured Christensenellaceae bacterium | reverse complement strand
GCTTGTATTTGTATTTCGTCTGCATGAATGTCGTCGCCCTGTAAGATTAAAGTGTCAACATTCGGTAAAACTTTGTTAAATTTGTCATAAGCCGCCTTATAGGTGTTATTATCATAAATAGCAAGCGGTTTTTTGTGAAGATTTAACTTTTTTAGCAAATCCGGAAGGGAAAACATACCGTCTTTTGCTATTACATATTCACGAGTGGTTAACGAATGATTTTGCTTACAGGAACAGTCTTTAATATCTAAAATATCTTCAAACATCTTAAAACTCCTTAGTATTTTTTATTTAATTGTAGAATAGTACGGCTAAATAGTCAAATAACGTTGCAAACATTTTTAAATGAATATATAATTATGAATATTAAATAATAAAGTTTCGGGAGACAAAAATACATGACAAAGGCACAAAAGTTTATTGATGCGCATAATTTGAATTTTAATACTATAGATTTAGAGAGCCAATTACCCGTATACCTACAGGAAATGCGTTCAGGCCTATTAGGAGAGCCGAGTTCGCTTTTGATGTTGCCGACGTATTTACATTTAAAGGAGCAAGTTAGCCTAAACGAGCCGATAATATGTGTAGATGCGGGGGGAACTAATTTACGGATAGCGAAGGCGATTTTTGACGACAACGGAAAATTCAACATTTTGAAGATTGAAAGATATTTAATGCCGGGTGTAGAAAAAGAGTTAGAGTCACAAGAATTTTTTGACATAATGGCAAGCTATATCAAACCCTTCTGTACAGACACAAAAAGGATTGTTTTGTCGTTTGCATATCGTGCAAAAACAACGTCGAACATAGATTGTGAAATAATAGAAATAACAAAAGAAGTCAAGGTTAAAAATGCGGGCGGGAAATTGCTCGGCAAAGAAATTATTTCTTCGCTTAATAGTATTGGCATTGCAGATGCCGAAATTATCGTAATAAATGACAGTGTTGCAACGGCATTGTCGGGGAAGGCAGAGCACTTAACGGAAGGGTTTTCAACTTTTACCGGCACAATTTTAGGCACAGGCAGCAATAGTTGTTACATTGAAGACAATGCAAACATAAAAAAGGTGTCGGGGTTAGGGCAGGGAACCATGGTGATTAACACCGAAGCAGGCAGCTATAACAAAATGCCTCGTTCAGACATAGACATGGCGTTTGATGCGATGCTGCAAAATCCGGGAATTGGGATAAGTGAAAAAATGTCGAGCGGTGCATATTTAGGCGCGCTTTGTGCACAGGTAATAGAATGTGCCTACTTAGAACAAGTGTTTGATTGCATAGACTTGGGCAATTTAAACGAGTTGACGTCAGAAGATGTCAGCAAGTTTTTGGCAGGCGAAGGCGGCATTTTGGCTAATCTTGAATTGAGCACGCAAGATAAAGACAGCATGGTTGAAATTTTAACTAACATAGTAAAAAGAACTGCAAGGGTAGTTGCGCTGCAAATGGCGGCAGTTGCGATAAAAGCATATAAAACAAACCCTAAAGTTTGCATGACAATAGAAGGTTCTACATACGAAAAAATGTTTGGATTAAAGGAAGAACTTTTAAGTGTGCTAATACCGTTTTTAAAAAGACAAGGAATCGAGGCGAAGGTGGTTGAACTTGATTTAGCGGTGTTGAAAGGCTGTGCAATTGCAGGGCTATCTATGTAACAATAGAAATTTTTTGTCGAATGTGTTATAATAGTTTAAGCCGATAAAAAACGGTTTATCAATTAAATAAGAAAGATTCTGACCACGAGGAGCAGTCTGAGTGAGAGGATGGCGAAATTATTATTGCAATGTTTATTAACGCTGTCCTTTGGGCAGCGTTTTTGCTATATAGGAGGATAAAAATGGTGCATAGTTTTATACAGAAAAATATGAACGAGGATAAAAATTTAATATCAGCAATTGCAAACATATTGTCTTCCGATGAGTATAACGAGGAATTGTTTTTACAAGCGGACAAGGTTAAACGTGAGAACTTTGCAAATAATATATATATAAGAGGAATAATAGAGTTTTCAAACTATTGCCGTCAGAGTTGTTCGTATTGCGGTATTAATGTAAAGATGAGAGACATAAAAAGATATCGTATGCAACCGCAAGATTTAATAGATTGTGCAGTAAAAACGGCGCAAGTTTACAAAACGGTTATCCTACAAAGCGGAGAAGACACTTTTTATACCGCCGAAATGATGGCAAACATAATCGGCGAGATTAAAAACAATGTAGATTGTGCGTTGACGCTTTCTATCGGAGAGCGAACCTTTGACGAGTATTCTATCATGAAAAAAGCCGGTGCCGACAGGTTTTTAATTAAACACGAAACCGCAGACGCTGTCTTATACGAAAAACTGCATGGTAAAAGCTTAGAAGAAAGGCTTAGTTGTCATAAGATGCTGAGGGAACTGGGGTTTGAATTGGGCAGTGGGTTTATGATTGGCCTGCCGAGTCAGACAGACGAAATTTTAGCAAAAGATTTATTATTGCTAAAAGAAATGGAGGTTGAAATGGCCGGCATAGGTCCGTTTATATCGCATTCAAAAACACCGCTTGTAGGTGAAAAAAACGGCGATCCAAACAAAACACTAAAAGTGCTTGCGCTTGCAAGGTTGCTTTTACCTAAATGCAATTTGCCGTCAACGACGGCGCTTAATGTTATGGGTGGCATGAAAAACGCTTTGTTTTGCGGTGCTAATGTAATTATGCAAAAGGCAACACCGTTTGAATATAGGGCATTATACGATATTTATCCGGGGAGAGACGCAAAGGAAATACCTATTGAAGAACAAAGGGCAGAGTTAGACAGATCGCTTAGCGAGATGGGGTTACACTCTGTATAAAAGAAAAATTACAGTTAAGAAAGAAGGGGTTTATTATGATGAAATTTGATAAGATGTCTGAAATGGCAAAAGAGTTTGTTAATGACGAGGAAATTGTCTGTACAATGTACGAATCCAAGGAAAAAGCAAAGGACAAAGAAGAGGTTATGCGGATTATTGAAAAGGCCTTGACGTTTAAAGGGCTTACTTATAAAGAAGCGTCTGTTTTGTCTTATGTTGAAGACCCTGATTTAAAGGAAAAGATGTTTGATGCCGCAAAAAGCATAAAAAAGCATATTTACGGCGAGAGGATAGTCATGTTTGCACCGTTGTATTTGTCGGACTACTGTGTGAACGAATGTCGATATTGCGGATATCATGCTTCTTGTGACATGGAAAGAAAAAAGCTTACCCAAGACGAGATTAAAGAAGAGGTTAAGGCTTTAGAGCAAATGGGGCATAAACGTTTGGCATTAGAAATGGGCGAAGACCCGAAAAACAATTCTATGGAATATTTGCTCGAGAGTATTAAAACAATTTATGACATGAAATTTGAAAATGGCGAAATCAGAAGGGTTAACATCAACATTGCCGCCACAACAATAGAAAATTTTAAAAGGTTAAAAGATGCAGAAATTGGCACATATATTTTGTTTCAGGAAACCTATCATCTGCCCACATACGAATATATGCACAAGTCAGGCCCAAAAAGCAACTATGAATATCATGCAACCGCACACGACCGTGCAATGAAGGCAGGCATAGACGATGTTGGACTGGGTGTTTTATATGGCCTATACGATTGGCATTATGATTTGGTCGGGCAAATAATGCACGCAGAACATTTAGAAGCCGTCTATGGTGTTGGTCCGCACACAATTTCTATGTTGCGAATAAGAGATGCCGGTGATGTTACAAAAAATAGTTTTGCACATGCGGTAAGCGACGACGATTATAAAAAGATTGTTGCAATAATGCGTATGACGGTGCCGTATACCGGCATGATTTTGTCTACTCGCGAGGGTGGAAAATACCGAGACAGCGTTATAGCGCTCGGAATTTCGCAAGTAAGCGCAGGGAGTGCCACAGATGTTGGCGGATACACAATCAAAACTCAAAAGCCGCAATTTGAAATAGAAGACACAAGGACACCCTTAGAAATGACGAAAGAGTTGTTAAGAAGCGGTTATATTCCAAGTTTTTGCACGGCATGTTATAGGGAAGGCCGCACGGGTGACAGGTTTATGCAACTTGCGAAGAACGGACAAATAGCAAATGTATGTGGAGCAAATGCGCTCATAACGTTGGCAGAATATGCGCTCGATTATGGTGACGAAGAATTTGTGGAATTGGCAACAAATATCATTGCAAAAAAAGTTGAAGAAATTCCTTCGCAAAAGGTTAAAGAGAAGGTAAAAGGATATTTAGAGCAAATTAAAAACGGCGAGAGAGACTTCAGGTTCTAAGTACTTTTTTAAGGAGAATGAATAATTATGAGTAGTTTAAACGATACGCCCAGGGCGAACCGTATACATATAGGCTTTTTTGGCAAAACAAACGTAGGCAAAAGTAGCGTTGTAAACAAAATTACAGGTGCAAATACGGCGTTGACATCGGAAGTGGCCGGCACCACTACCGATCCGGTATATAAATCTATGGAACTTTTACCCTTAGGCCCTGTCGTGCTAATAGACACGGCAGGCGTAGACGATAGCACGCAACTTGCAACTGCACGCATTAAAAAAACAAAAGAAGTAGCAAGCAAGACAGACATAGCGGTTATAGTGATGCGGGCTAACGACGAAGAAACTTCAAAAGAAGAAGAGTATATTAAACTGTTTGAAAAAAACGGTGTGCCGATTATTTTTGTATACAATGTTTTTGAAGAAGAAAGCGTTGCCGGTAACAAAAAAAATGCAATAGTGGTTAATGCAAAAAGCGGAAGCGGTATTGAAGAACTGAAAAATGCAATTATTAACAGTGCAAAAAAAGAAGAGGAAATTTCGCTCGTCGGAGATTTGGCAAAAAAGGGTGATATAGTTATATTGGTAATGCCCCAAGACATTCAGGCGCCTAAAGGACGGCTTATTTTGCCGCAAGTCCAAGTCATGCGAGAGTTGTTAGACAAAGATTGCATGGTGATCAGCGTGAAAACATCCGACGTTACAGACATTTTAGGCAAACTTAAAGTAACGCCGACTCTTATTATTACAGATTCACAGGTGTTCGGTTATGTTAATGCGCACGTTGACAACGCAATCCCGCTGACTTCTTTTTCTATGCTGATGGCAAAGCAAAAAGGCGATATAGAAGAATTTATTAGCGGTGCAAAAGCTATTGCTTCACTTAAACCCGGCGACAAGGTGTTAATAGCGGAATCTTGTACGCATCATGCACAAAAAGGCGACATCGCCAGAGAAAAACTACCCAATTGGCTGAATGAATATGTGGGCGGAAAGTTAGAGTTTCACACTTCTTCCGGGCATTCTCTGACGGAAGATTTATCGGACTTTAAACTTATTGTCCATTGCGGTGGGTGTATGATAAACCGTCAAAATATGCTCTCTAAAATTACACAAGCAAAGAACGCAGGTGTTCCCATCACCAATTTTGGTGTTGCCATTGCGTTCTTAAACGATATTATAAAACGTGTTACATGGTAGACAAGCACACGCCTATGATGTATAATTATTTTTAATAAAAAACTAATAGAAGAGGTTTAATTATGATAATCATAAAAATAAAAGATAGTGGCGAAATCAAGTTAAAACTTGATGCCGAGTCTGCACCTAAAACTGTTGCACATTTCGAGGAATTGGTTAACGATTCTTTTTACGACGGATTAATCTTTCATAGGGTCATAAACGGCTTTATGATCCAAGGCGGTTGCCCTCAGGGCACGGGAATGGGTGGCCCCGGACATTGTGTAGACGGTGAGTTTGCCGCAAACGGCATAGACAACCAACTCAAGCATAACCGTGGAACTATTTCTATGGCACGCAGTGCCGACCACAATTCTGCCGGTTCGCAATTCTTTATCGTGCACGAAGATGCACCCCATTTAGACGGCCAATATGCCGCATTTGGTGTGGTTGTTGAGGGAATAGAAATTGTAGACCAAATTGCCGAGACTCAGACAGATTATTCCGACAGACCGTTAGAAGACATCGTTATTGAAAGAATTTACATTCAAGACTAATAAAAATATATGGGGCTGTTTTATTGAGCAGGTAAAGCAGCCTTTTTTAAAAAAATTATAGAAATTTTTACAGGTGAATAATTATGAACGAGAACGTACTTTTGCAAAAAAGAAAAGGTAGTTATGTTTTTTTGTTCGCTACTTTTTTA
>CAYJNC010000111.1:0-336 GCA_964371185.1 uncultured Christensenellaceae bacterium | reverse complement strand
AACACGTTCGGGACAAATGCGCCTATTATGATAGATTTTTATAACATAACGACGGCAGAACAAGGCTTTATTATAACCATGCAATCGGTTGGCGGAATGGCTACGGCAATTTTTTTGGCGTTGCGAGGAGAAGTTTTCAACAAAATACACACGGTAAATTGGGGTATAATATTGCTGTGTTTTGCAAGTGTTTGCATAGGTTTTGCACCCCCGTATGCGTTGCTGATATTGCTTGTAGTAGTGGCAGGCATAGGGTTCACTTGTATAGACATAATGGTAAACGGTGTAATTACCGACGTTTATCCGAAAGAAAAAAATTCATATTTGCCAATAGCC
>CAYJNC010000110.1:0-6541 GCA_964371185.1 uncultured Christensenellaceae bacterium | reverse complement strand
CCTTGGTAGAAGAAGAAAAAAGCAAGAACAACACAGACCCAAAAACTCATGCGAAAACAAGACCCGACATTGCAGAGGCAGAAGCTATAAACAGGTTGCTTTCAATAGCAAAAGTTGCCGATGTTCCTGTTATTATCGTACATCTCAGTTCGGCGGCAGGCTATGAAGAAATAAGACGCAGAAGAGAACAAGGCCAAGAAGTGTACATAGAAACTTGTCCTCAATATTTAATATTAGACGACAGCGTATATGAAAAAGAAGGCTTTTTAGCCGCAGACTTTGTTTGCTCGCCTCCTATCAGAAAGAAAAAAGACCAAGATGTTTTATGGAAGGCGATAGCAAACGATGAAATAGACACTTTGGGCACAGATCATTGCAGTTTTACAAGGAAGCAAAAAGAAGCAGGTTTGCATGATTTTACTAAGATACCTAACGGTATGCCCGGGGTAGAAACGAGGCCGGTGTTGTTATATACATTCGGTGTGAGAGAAAACAAGATAACTATGCAACAAATGTGTAGTATTTTGGCGGAAAACCCCGCAAAACTGTATGGTATGTATCCGAATAAGGGCGTAATTGCCGCCGGCAGTGATGCAGATTTTGTTGTTTGGGATTCCGATGAGAAATGGACAATTAGAAGCAGTAATCAGCATTCCGAGGCTAATTACACACCCTTCGAGGGAACGGAAGTTTTTGGTAAAGCCAAACAAGTGTATTTAAGAGGTAAATTAGTTGCGCAAGACGGAGAAATGGTGCAAGAGGGATTAGGCAAATTTCAAAAAAGAAACAAATTCAGCAAGTAAAATAAAGTTGCTTTTAAATAGCAAATTAATAATTTATAGATAGACGTAATAGAATAAGGAGTGGGGAAATGATTAACTTTTATGTTAACGGGCAATTGATGCAAACTGATAAAGATCAAAAACTATTGCCTTTTTTAAGAGAAAACTGTAATTTAAAATCGGTAAAGGACGGGTGTAGCGAAGGAGCGTGCGGTACTTGTACCGTGTTGATAGACGGTAGGGCGATAAAAGCGTGCATACCTAAAATTTCTACTTTAGAAGGAAAGAATATTTTAACGGTAGAAGGGTTAACCGAGCGAGAAAAAGAAGTGTACACCTATGCTTTTGGTTTGGCAGGCGCTGTGCAATGCGGTTTTTGCATTCCGGGCATGGTGATATCATCAAAGGCTCTGTTAGACGCGAATCAAACGCCAACACGCACAGAAATTGCCCATGCGCTAAGAAACAATATTTGCAGATGCACAGGATATAAGAAAATTATCGATGCGGTTGAACTTGTGGCAGACATGTTAAAAAATAACATAGCAGTGCCTACAGAAGAACAAGAATATAAATTAGGTGCAAAAGTTGCCCGAATAGATGTGAGAGAAAAGGTTTTGGGTTATGGGGAGTTTGTCGACGACATGGATGTGCCGGGCGTGGTGTATGCAAGTGCGGTACGCTCAAAATATCCACGGGCGAAAGTGTGCGAAATTCGTACCGACAAGGCTTTGGAGTTAAACGGTGTCTTGGCTGTTTATACGGCGAAGGACATACCCGGCAACATAAAAGTAGGCCATCTTGTACAAGATTGGGACACTCTAATACCCGTCGGAGAATGCACCAGATATGTGGGTGACGCCATTGCCTTGGTGGTTGCGGAAACAGAAGAAATTTTAAAGGCGGGTAAATCTTTGGTAGAAATTGACTATGAAGAACTACCGTTTGTTGCCAATCCGACAGAGGCAATGAAAGAAGATTCCCCGAAAATACACCAAAACGGCAATTTGCTTGCAAGGAAATTTGTTACAAGAGGAGACGCTAAAAAAGCAATCGAAAACTCTAAGCATGTTATTTCGCAACATTTTTCGACACCGTTCACAGAACATGCATTTTTAGAGCCTGAATGTGCAATTGCAATGCCCGACGGAGACGGTTTGCATATATACAGCGGAGATCAGAGTGTTTACGACACACAACACGAATGTTGCATCATGCTCGGTTTGCCGGCAGACAAAGTTAAGGTAACAAACAAACTTGTCGGAGGTGGCTTTGGTGGCAAAGAAGATATGTCTGTTCAGCATCATGCGGCATTGGCGGCATATCTGCTGAAAAAACCGGTGAAAGTGAAGTTTTCTCGTGCAGAAAGCCTTATAGTACATCCGAAACGGCATCCGATGGAAATGGATTTCACATTAGGATGCGACGAAAACGGCATAATACAAGGCGTGGTGGCAAATGTAGTGTCTGACACGGGTGCGTACGCATCTTTGGGAGGACCTGTGCTCGAGAGGGCTTGTACTCATGCTGCGGGACCGTATCAATACGACAATTTTGAAATTGAAGGCAGGGCATATTATACGAACAATCCGCCTGCGGGGGCATTTCGTGGTTTTGGAGTAACGCAGACTTGTTTTGCCATAGAAATGTTGCTCACCAAAATGGCAGAAATTATTGGAATATCGCCTTGGGAAATTCGTTATCGTAACGCTATAAGACCCGGAAAAGCATTGCCTAATGGGCAAATTGTGGACGATAGCACGGGCCTTGTAGAAACGCTTGAAGCCGTAAAAGAAGTGTTTGAAGAAAACAAAAATGCCGGCATTGCTTGTGCCATGAAAAACGCCGGCTTGGGAGTAGGCATTCCGGATTATGGCAGGTGTAGCTTGGCTGTAGTAGACGGCAAGGTAGAAATTCGCAGTGGTGCTTCTTGCATCGGGCAAGGGCTTGGAACCGTATTGGTGCAAATGGTGGTAGAACATACCGGTGTGCCATTAAATAAAGTGGTTTATGCAGCGTCGAACACGGCAAATGCACCGAACTCGGGAACTACTTCCGGTTCAAGACAAACTTTAATTACGGGAGAGGCCACAAGAATAGCCGCTTTAAAACTTGCAGAAGAGCTTGAGAATAATAACTTGCAAGACTTAGAAGGAAAAGAATTCTACGGAGAATATTTGGCAATCACCGACAAACTCGGTAGCGATGTTAAAAACCCTAAGTCGCATGTGGCATATGGTTATGCAACGCAAGTGTGTTTGCTTGATGAAGACGGTAAGGTTAAAAAAATTGTAGCGGCACACAGTGTTGGCAAGGCAATCAACCCTATATCGGTAGAAGGGCAAATAGAAGGTGGCGTGGTTATGTCACTGGGTTATGCACTAAGCGAGAATTACAAATTAGAAAATTGCGTGCCTAAGTCTAAGTTTGGAAATCTCGGATTGTTTAAAGCAAATCAAACACCCGATGTTTTAAGCATAATAGTAGAAAAGAGCGGTCTGGATGTCGCCTGCGGAGCAATTGGCGTAGGGGAAATTACATCTATTCCGACGGCGCCTGCGGTTGCCGGAGCATATTATAAATACGATGGAAACTACAGGACAAGCCTTCCTTTGGAAGCTACCCCGTATAGTAAGAAGAAATAGGGGGTAAGCATTAGGTAGGCAAAACATTTTAAAAAATTAAGACAGCAAAGATATTAGCATCTTATTGTGGCAATACTTAGATAATTTGGTCTAAAGCGGATTATGAAATATAAAGAAGACCGGAGGATACCGTGTTGAGTGCTAAGATGAAAAAAAGAGAACATGTTTATCTTGTTCAAGCAATAAAAATTATGTTGGGTAGCAGTGGAGCTATGTACATAGCCATGTTGCTAAATCTTGAATTTGCGACGTCGGCCGGCATAATAACACTGCTCACCATTTTGACGACTAAGCGCGAAACATTGCGGCTTTCACTTTATAGGATAATAACTTATATTTTTGCTGCCATATTGTCTATACTGATATTTCAAGTAATAAGCAGTATTTGGATTGCGTTTGGTGTATATATTTTTCTTGTTGTCTTTTTCTCGGAGCTTGTTGGATGGCGTGCTACAATATCGGTAAATGCCGTTGTCGGAACACACTTTTTAACAACCTTAGATTTTAGCCCGGCTTTCTTTTTTAACGAGTTAATGTTAGTTATTATTGGAATTGCCTTTGCAATTGTACTTAATATTTACAATGCAAACAACAACAGCGAAAAACGATTGAAACACAACATGCAATTTGTAGACATGCGGCTCCAAAGCATACTCATAGAGATGGCACAATACTTGAATAAAAAGGTTTCCGGTGCAAGATTAGAAGAAGATTTATCAGAATTGGAAGATCAATTGAAGCATTTTATAGAACAGTCGTGCGAACATGCAAAAAACACATTCCGTGCGGAAGGGGACTACTACGAGCTGTATTTTGAAATGAGATTGATGCAATGTAGTGTGTTGAACGGGTTTCAATCTAAGTTTAAAAAAATGAGGGAAATCCCCGAACACGTGCACATAGTAGCAGATTATATGTTAGACATGAAAGACTATGTGATAGAACTAAACGATCCGACAATACAGATAGAAGAGTTAGAACAGCTTTCAAACAAAATTTTCAAAGGAAGCCTGCCCGAAACCAAAAAGGAATATGAGAGTAATTTGCGATTGTATTATATTTTGATGGATTTAGAAGACTTTTTAATGCACAAAAAGAGGTTTGTTGAGTCTGTCAGAAGTTCTCAAATTTATAACAAAGAATATTACGATAAAAAAGCAGAACTTGCGTGAAGTAATAAATTTAATTTACAATAACCTAAGGATAAATAAACAACTTGTTTTAGATAAGCAGGTTGTTTTGTTTTATGACGAATCTGATTGTTTGAAGCCTCATACAAAGGACAAAATTTTAACTTTAAATATATAAACAAAGTACTTCTACCTTGCAGACCGATATTAAAGCAATTAACTTGAAATCCACTTCATAACCGGTTGAAATTTGGTAGCAGTTAATGAAGCGTTTATCTTCGGCTATAATAGAGAAGGAAATTAGGAGAATAATTCTGAAAATTGTTAGATTAATTGAACATTATAACATAATATCTAACTTAATAAGGGAGGAAAATCGGTTACATATACTGATTGTTAACTTGACTTTTTATTTATACTTTAATACAATTAAATTAGATAAGTGTAAGTTTTGGCAAACACATTGCAGAGTGAGTTTCGCTAAAGAGAATGGAGAAGTATAATATGCGTAATAAAAATATCGTAACTCTAAACGATGGGAACTCAGAAAACATAGAAAATGAATTAAATTCATCTGAAATATTAACTTCAGTATTGGGTGCAGCTCCGTTCGCATTTAATTTGTGGAACAAAAATATGGTAAATATTATGTGTAATGCACACATAATAGACGCTTTTAATGTTAGTGATTCTAAAGAGTTTATAGATAGATTTTTTGAATTTTCGCCGGAGTATCAACCAAATGGCAAGACCTCTGCAGAAATGTCTCGGATTAATTTTGAATTAGTACTCAAAAACGGAAAACATGTCTTTCATTGGATGCACATTACACCACAAGGCAGTAGATTTCCCAGCGAAATAACTTTGATTAAACTTGAAACCTCGTCAAATGAGATATATGTAGCAGGCTTTATAAAAGATTTACGTTCAGAATTTGATTACGAGCAAAACGATGTTAGTTACGATTTTTATTTTACCGATAAAATTCCAAAAAGCCGTTTGATGTATGAAATTAAAGAGCTTTCGGAAGAATGGTTTTACACCATAGATTTAAGAACGGGGAATATATCGTTTTATGGCAAATGGTGGTTTAGTTCATTTGGTTCAAATGCAATAATTACCGAGAGTAATTTGTATGAGGCCGGGCTTATCAGTGAAGATGATGTCCACATATACCAAGAGATGATGAACGATTTAAAATCCGGTTTGACAAAAACATATGAATTTAAACTGTTAAACGATTCGGGAGAGTACAGGTATCACAACATTACCAATACTTTTATAAAAGATGCTTCGGGTATGCCCGTTTTTGTTATGGGAAAGGGTATTGATATTCATGAGCAACGAGCCATTGAAGAGAGGTCTCAAAAAGATTTACTTACAGATTGCTATAATAAAATAAGTGCTGAAAATATTATATCTGAAAAATTTGCAAAATGCCCCAATGCTACACACGCATTTTTTATCATCGATATAGACAATTTTAAGGCAATAAACGATAATTTAGGACATTTCTTTGGTGACGAGGTACTAAGAGACATATCAGCAGGTTTGAAAGATGCCTTTAGAGGCAATGATGTCATAGCGAGAATTGGTGGAGACGAATTTATTATTTTCGTTGAAAATTTGACGGATATGGACATCATTACCCAAAAAGCCGAAAAGATACTTGAAGTATACAGAAAAACGTATTCCGGTGAATATAAAGATTATTCCATTTCGGGTAGTGTAGGCATTGCACTATATCCTCAAGATGGAGAAACTTACGATGAGATATATCAAAACGCCGACAAGGCGCTAAACCATGCAAAAATGCAAGGAAAAAACAGATATATGCTGTATTCTGCCGATTTTAATATAGGTACGACAAGAAGTGTTACAAAAATTGAAAATGCAAACAGAATTGCAAGCTCGTTTTTCGATTACGACCTTATTTCTGCGGTGTTTAATATTCTGTATGAAAAAAATGGCGACAGCGATTCCA
>CAYJNC010000109.1:0-6545 GCA_964371185.1 uncultured Christensenellaceae bacterium | reverse complement strand
TTTGGCATTATTAAGTGCAAAGCCATTTTAATTTTTTCGCAATATGTATACGGCAGGGTAAAGCCCACCGGCCGAGAAAGTTGCACGTTTTAGCAACGTGAAATTACTGTTATTCTCGATCAAGCTTTCTATCAAACGTTTTTCATGCGTGTATAGAATGGCTATACCGTTAGGTGTAAGCATGTCGGGCAACAGATGAAAATAGCGTTTATATAAAAGTTCATTTTTGGAATGGTTTGAAACCCTTAGACCAAAAGGCATGTTTACTATTATTTCGTCGTAACGTTTGGCTGTAAATTTTAAGGCGTCCATATGATGCAGTTGAGGATGGCTGCTTGCGTGCATACTATTTTCGTTTGCCGCTGCAATTGCATCTGCGTTTAAGTCAACTCCCGTTAATGTGTGATGAGGATAAATACCACGTTCAAAAAGCATTGTACCGCTACCACAGAAATTATCGAGAACACGTGCATTGGGGTTGAAAAATTCGCTTGCATATGCACAGACACAGGCTGCTACACCCGGGTGAATGCTTGCAGCTATTGTTTTTTTACGATATGAGAACCTGTTATCACAAAGCGGATTTAAAAACAGCATTGTCTTGTCGTCTCTTATGTCTGCTATCAGTTCTATAGAATAGGCAGAAGGTGTGTTTATAAGCTCTGTGCAAGAAGTTACACATTTTTTAATGATTTCGACACGTTCTTCGTGCGAAACACCTTTCACTTCTAAACGGTAACCTGTAACACCCGAGCGCTGAATAATAGCCGATTCTCTGCTTGCCAAAAACGAAGGAAGTTCTTTTGTTTCGCAGGTTCCCAAGAAAATGTAGGCATCTGTAAACGCTCTTAAGTTATATATTTTGTAGAAATCCGATAATCCCGAAAAAGCAACAAGTTCGCCACAACGTTTGGGTTTCATGCCTGCTTTTTGAAGGGCGGCAAAGGTTACATTAACGTTTGCGGTGCTCAGCATAATAACATCGGTAGGAAGAATACGAACAACAACCTTTTGTTTTGAAACAAAGTTGGCAAGCGCCTTTTGCAAGGCGGATTTTTCTTCGTGAAGATGTTTGTCTATCTCGCTTTTTAAGGTGTATGCGTCTAAAAACTCTTTTGCTATCATGTTTTTTGCACTGCCTATTGCAAGCAAATAAGAAGGCAACGCAAACATAGTTTGCTCTGCGTTGATTGCGTCAATAAGCTCCTGAGTGTAGTCGGCGGCACAAGTGCTTCCGACTATCTGTGCGGCGTGCATTCTGACCTTAGGATCGTCCGACTGCAAAAGCTGCAAAATACTTTGCGCATTTTCCTTAACAAAATCTGTTATTCTGTCGCCTAAATCCGCAAGTATGCGTGTAGATTCTCGCCTGTAAAAAACGGTTGTCGAGGCTAAGATGGCGGCAAGCTCTTCTTCTGACTTTAATATATAGGCAAGAGTAGCTTTCCGCTCGGGGACGGGAAGGGAATTGTATTGCTTTAAAATAGATTCAGTTTTCATTTTTCACACTTTCATAAATTACATTAAGTACGTTTAGAGTTCCGTTTTTATCCGGGCTGTTCTTCATATTGTCGATTATATTTTGTTTGTCTGCGTTTAAATCGGACAGGGCAGAGAAGAAAGAATTTGCATTTAAATCTTCTTGTGCTAAGGTATGGGCATAGCCCTTAGATTTAAAATAATCGGCATTTAATATTTGGTCACCCCTGCTGACAGAAGCCGGTAGGGGAATAAGAAGTGCAGGGATGTCTAAGGCCAAAAATTCAAATATGGCGTTTGCACCTGCACGAGAAACCGCTAAATCCGTAGCGGCGAAGACATGGGCAATGTCTTTTGATATATATTCGTATTGTTTATAGCAAGGGGCATCTGTTAGGTTGGGGTTTAAATTTCCCTTGCCTCTTAAATGAACAACACAGTAAGTTTGAGTAAGTTCAGACAAATTTTCGTCGATAATGCTATTGAGGGCTTGTGCGCCGAGTGAGCCTCCCATAATTAACAAAACAGGTTTTTCGCCCGAAAATCCAAGCAAAGACAGGCCTTTTTGTTTGTCGCCCGAAAAAAGTTCGGTTCTGATGGGTGTACCCGTCAAGACGGCTTTTTCGCTGTTGGAATGTGCGGTGTTGAAAGTTAGGCATATTTTTTTAGCTTTTTTTACACAAAGCTTGTTTGCGAGCCCGGGTGTATAGTCACTTTCGTGGAGAACAACCGGTATTTTAAGTTTTGCCGCCGCCCAAACAACAGGCACAGACACAAAACCGCCTTTTGAAAACACCAAAGCCGGCGAGAGTTCTTTAAGTATTTTTTTCGCCTGTTTATAGCCTCTGAATAATTTAAAAATATCGGAAATATTTTCTTTGCTTAAATAACGTCGTAATTTTCCTGCCTCTACACAGTGGTAGGGTATGTCGGTAACTAAAGTGTGTTCTATGCCTTCTTTTGTGCCGATATATTGAACGTCATAACCCTTTTTGATTAAGTCGGGTAACAATGCAAGGTTTGGGGTAACGTGCCCGGCCGAACCTCCGCCGGTTAAAACTATTGTCTGACTCATAAAAAATCCCTCGCCTTTTCAAAAATACAAAAATCCATATAAAGTAATGATATCACTTTATATTATGTTATGCAACTAAAGAATACAGATTATTATAGAAAAATGATATATTTTTAGGTAATTGGTATGGTTGAAAAAATTTAGCAATGATGATAATATATAAAAAGGCAATATATAAAAAACATAATAATAATTTAATAGGTGTGAGGTATATGTTATGAGAGTGCTTATTTTAAGTATGACCGTTGGTCAGGGTCATAATGCCGCAGGATTAGCATTAAAAAAACGCTTACTAAAAAATGGACACGATTGCGAAATTTTAGACACTTATAAGTATTTAAGTAAACCAATCGGGCTGGGCATAGACAAAGGTTATATGTTTATGGGAAGGTTTATACCGCAATTGAATAAAAGCATTTTTAATTCTGCAACTAAGTGCAATGGTCGTGCGGACATGAAAATGTATTTTCCGTGGGTTTTTGCCGATTTATCTAAGGTTAAGATGAAAAAGTATATAGACGATTATAAGCCGGATGTTATTGTGTGTTCTATTGTTATGACTGCAATCTTGGTTACCCTGATGAAGAATGCGAACATGTTAGACAAAAAAACTAAACTCTTGGGTTTGGTGACAGACTATACTCTGCATCCGTTTTGGGAACACACGGACATGGATTATTTTGTTTGTCCTAATGAGTTGATGATAGAATCTTTGTGTGGTAGGGGAATTAAAAAGGAAAAAATATTACCGGTTGGAATCCCGATAGACGAAACTTTTTCTTACATATACTCTAAGGAAGAGTTGAGAGAAAAATTAGGACTTCATAAACACTTGCTTACTGTTATGATGTCGGCGGGGGGAATGGGATTTTTAGGGCTTGTGTCTGCAATAGAAGAAATAGACAGCGAGGAAAATATTCAGATAGTTGCTATATGTGGCACAAACAAGGGGCTTTATAATAAGATAAACAAGATGACTTTTAAAAACAAGGTGCATGTTTTGGGGTTTGTGAATAATATGGCCGAATACATGGCCGCAAGTGACATGGTTGTTACAAAACCGGGAGGTGTTTCGACTTCGGAGGCGATAGCTTTGCAAAAACCGTTGTTGCTTTCAAACCCTGTTCCGGGAATAGAAGATGTTAATTTGGCGTTTTTGTTGAATCATTCGCTTGCAATACATTCTAATAAATATTATTCTATAAGTGAAGTTGTTGTCCAAATGCGTAACAACGAAAGTAAATTAGAAGAAATGAGAAGGGCTCAGGCAAAATGGGGCAAAAAAGACAGTGCAAAAATACTTTCTGATTTTATAGAAAATATGGTATAAAAAATTAAGCAAAGAAAGAGAGACAGTTATGCAAAGATGTATGAAGCTTGAAGGTAAGGTAGTGGCAATTACGGGAGCGGCACAAGGCTTAGGGCGTGCGCTTGCGCAAAGATGTGCGGAAGAAGGCGCAAAGGTTGTTGTAGGAGACATGAACTTAGAGGGTGCAGAGGAAACGGCCGGTTTGCTCGAAGATGCACTTGCAAAAAAAGTTGATGTCACAAAATACGAAGACTGTGAGGCTTTTGCGACTGCCGCAATTGAAAAATACGGAAGGGTAGACGTTCTGATTGCAAATGCTGCCATAGTAATTTCGGGTGAGGTAGAAAACTTTGATTCGGAAAAATGGAAGTTGGTTGTTGATGTCAATTTGTGCGGGTGCTTTAACACAATTAAAGCGTTTGTTCCCTATTTTAAAAAGCAGGGTGGCGGTGCGGTTGTACAAATCAACAGCAAATCCGGCAAAAAAGGCTCGGCAAAAAATTCTGCCTATGCGGCGTCTAAGTTTGGCGGAATCGGCTTGGTAGAAAGTTTGGCACTTGAGCTTGCCGAAGACAACATACGTGTAAACGCTATTTGTCCGGGCAATATGTTAGACAGTCCGCTTTGGGTTAACAGCTTGTTCAAACAATATGCGCAAAACCAAGGGATTACCGAAGAAGAAGTTCGCCAAAAATATATAAATCAAGTACCCATGAAGAGAGGGTGCCAATATGAAGACGTTGCAAATTGCATGATATTCTTGGCAAGCGAAGATTCTTCATACATGACGGGGCAAGCAATAAACGTTACCGGTGGGCAACAAATGCAACCGTAGAAAATTTCAAAATAATGCACAATAAAAGCAACCTCGAATGGTTGCTTTTTTGCGTTATAGGTTATCTCTATCAAATTGTTGTTTAGGTCTATTATGCAAAATAAATTGCAATGTGCCCTAATTTCATGTTGATACACTCCTTTTTGTTAGATTCAAAAAAAGCCTATACATAAATATCATGATTGCTAAAACTATGATTATATATATCGGGTAGGTGAAAAAGCCGATGTTTTCGCCGATATATCCGAAAAATAGGGGCATGACAAGGTTGCCCATGTAGGCAAAAGCCATTTGAACGCCTGTTATTGCCTGGGAATGTTCTACCCCGAAGCTACCGGGGATAGAATGCAGTAGACAGGGAAAGATTGGTGCACCACCTATTCCGATCAGCATTAAGCCTACATAAACAAAATTTTCGGGGAGAGGCAAAAGCAAAGATAAAACTCCTATTGCCATAAAAAATATTCCGCCGATAATCATCTGTTTATCGTTGAATTTTATTGCTATAAAGCCACATACGCCTCTGCCGATTGTTATGCCTAAATAAAACAGGGCAGAAAAGCCGGCCGCCATTTCCGGTGCAATACCTTTTTCAAAAACAAGATAGGTGCCTGCCCACATACCGGTTACTATTTCTATCGAAACGTAACAAAAAAATGTGATTAACAGGGGGGTAACCCCGCTGATTTTGAATATTTGCTTTAAGCCGATCGCCTTTTGATGCGGTTTTGCATCGGTCGTTTTGTTAGTAAGTTGAGATTTCCAAATTGGCTTGCTGAAAAACAAAACAATTGCAAGCATTGCCTGTATGATGAACAGTATTAAATATCCTTCTCTGAAGCTGTTGCCACCGGTCAGCACCATGCCCATGATGTATGGGCCGATAGTTGCGCCCACACCCCACATGCAGTGTAACCAATTCATGTGTTTGCTTTGCAGATGGATGGCGGCATAGTTGTTTAGCGCAACGTCTATGCTTCCGGCGCCTAAGCCGTAGGGGATTGCAAATAGGCACAAGACTATAAAGTTTGGGCTTAAAGAAAACCCGAGCAACGCAAATGCGGTTAGCACCACGCTTATTACCGTTATTTTTTGCACGCCCAACAGCCTTATCAGACGGTCACTTAAAAAACCGGAAGATATTGTTCCGGCAGAAATAATTAGGGTTACTATCCCCATGTCTGCAATTGCAGTGCCAAACTCGGTAGACATAACCGGCCACGCAGAACCAAGGACACTGTCCGGGAGGCCCAAAGAAATAAAGGACAAGTATATTAAAGCCAATAATAAATTTGCCATGCTTTTGTCTCTCTTTTTTTAATGTAAGATTCGATAATTATAACATGAAACAGCAATTATAGAAAGCAAATACTAACAAGAAATTTTGAAAAGGGGGTAGTGTTATTTACCGCTTATTGATCTTTAAAGACATAAGAATATTCAGACATATCGACATGATTGTTTTTTATTGTAACACCCTCGTTTTCGAGCAGTCTTGCCTGAGCGTCTGTGCCGCCGAAGGCAAAACCCGGGGCTAAACGTCCGTCTTTGTTTACCACCCGATGGCAAGGGATAACGCCCGGTTGTGGGTTTAAATGCAGTGCACGCCCGACGATGCGAGAGGCCCGCGGACTGCCTGCCGCCCGTGCAATTTGCCCATAAGACACAACTTTGCCCGAAGGGATTTGCTTAACCAGTGAATATACTTTTTTATAAAAATTATTTTCCATTATTAATATTTATGTCGTACGGAAAAGGGGTTCTTGTCTTTTTGTAGGAAAGCCTAAACTGCTCTACCTGGCTGTCTACAGGCCTTGTTTTGGCAGAAAATTCAAGCTTCGCATATT
>CAYJNC010000108.1:161-6546 GCA_964371185.1 uncultured Christensenellaceae bacterium | reverse complement strand
AACATGCCTACTATTGTTCTGAAATCACGCACACATATGTCTATTGTGTCTTCATAATCCCACAACCAATTCATGTCAAGATGAGAGTGCGAAATAATATGCACCTTAAATTCCTTTGCCAGTTCGTCTATGTCTGCCAAAATTCTGTCTATTTCGTTTATGTCTTTTTCAATTGCTTTCCAGTCTCTTGACTTTAATGCTTCGGGGCTTAAAGTTTCGCTCAGGCTCGAATAAACTTTCTCTACCCTATTTCTGTCTACGGTAGCAAGTTTTTTTAAGAATTCAAGTTGCTGTATTGCTGTTGAAACCAAAAGTAATTTTTCTTCTAATGCTTCGCAATTAAAGTAGACACCAAGATGAGCGTCACCATCGTTTTGTGGTGTAGTAAACACCGCAACATGGGTATCACCTTTTTTATATGAATCGGTTACAACAAGCTCACACTGCCTTGTGTCTCCCCAATATTTGTAAGATGCCGCTTTTTTTCCGTCTATGTAAATATCAAGCGGCGCCAACATTGTGAGCGTAATAAACACCTTTGAGCCTTCGGTTAATACACCCTCTATACTTTCGGGCAAGCAAATGCGTTTACGCATGGCGGCAGGCCCATCTACCATAGACCAATCACACAAATCTAAAGTTTCTTCTTTTTTCTCTACATTTCCGGAGTTAACATTTATACCGTTTATGGGAGCACCTTTTCCCATTACTTTTTTCCAAGTCGAATCATCGAAACTTGGTTGCTCGCACCCACTTATTTCCCCTTGCGCAAAGGTACAAACACCCGGCTGACCGGCAGCCGAAATTGCATCGGTTAATTCATTTGCATACTTTAACCATAAAGCAATATTGTTCATTTCGCTCTCCTTCTCTTATCCGCTGCCATTAAATTGCTTTTGTAAGCAGTAATTCTTGCGTTGCTTCGTCTTTTGTTAGTTCTGCGGTTATCTGACCTTGCTTCATAACAAAAATACGGTCGCACATGCTTAGCACTTCGGGCATTTCGGATGATACAATAATTACCGCTATTCCCTGTTGTGCCAATTTATCGAGTATTGAATATATTTCTGCTTTAGCACCGATATCTATACCTCTTGTCGGTTCGTCTACTATTAAAACTTTTAAATTACTTTTAATCAAAGACCTTGCTAAAATAACTTTCTGTTGATTACCGCCCGACAACTTTTGTATGAGCTGACCCATAGACGGTGTTTTTATGGCTAATTGAGATATCATATCATCAACTTTTGACGTTTCATTTGATTTAGATATTTTTACACCCGCAACAAAGTCTTTAATCGACGAAATAGTCATATTAAATTTAATGTTAGCTTCTGCAAATATACCTTGTTCTTTTCTGTTCTCGGGTACATAACCGATTCCGGCCAACTGTGCTTCACTGGTCGACTGTTTTTTTAGTATGGTTCCGTCAACACTAACACTTCCCGATAGTCTTTTATCTGCACCGATGATAGCATGAGTAAGCTCGGTACGGCCGGCACCCATCAAACCGGAAAAACCAACAATTTCGCCTGCTCGAACGCTAAATGACACGTCTTTTACATGGTATGATGTTAGGTTTTTTACATCTAACAACACTTTTCCGAGCTCTGCACCTTCCTTAGGATAAAGTTCGGATAGTTCTCTGCCTACCATAAGAGAAATTATCTTTTTTTCGTCGCTTTCTTTAGTATTAATGGTGTCAACATATCTGCCGTCCCTTAAAACCGTTATTCTGTCGGTTATTTCTAAAATTTCGTCTATTTTGTGGGATACATATACAATGCCACAACCCTTTGCTTTTAAGTCTCTTATAATTCTAAACAAGTTTTTAACTTCTGTCGGGCTCAAAGCAGATGTCGGCTCGTCCATTATTATTACTTTTGAATTGAGTGAGATTGCCTTCGCTATTTCAACCAATTGTTGTTTTGCAACCGGCAATGTTTTAAGCAATTCGCCCGGTTTTTCGTTAAGGCCAATATACTCTAAAAGCTCTTTAGTATCTTGATATACTTTTTTCTTGTTTACTTTGCCGATAAAATTTCTGGGCAAATGAGAAAAATATATGTTTTCTGCAATAGACATATCGGGAATTAGGTTTAATTCTTGGTATATAACACTAATGCCCGCGCTTATTGCCTGATGAGGTGTTTTAAATTTAACCGTTTTTCCCTCAAATGCAATTTCGCCGCCGGAGCTTTTATACAAACCGGCAATTATTTTAATTAGTGTAGATTTACCTGCACCGTTTTCTCCCATTAACGCATGAACTTCGCCTTTTTTTAGTTCAAACGGAACGTTGTCTAACGCATGTACACCCGGGAAATACTTAGATATCCCCTTTATGTCCAACCAATTTTGATGTTCCATATTTTTATTAGATTCCTTTCCGTTAACTTTATTTTATTGAAGCCTGTGACTCTTTCAATATACGTAATTCTGCGCTTGCTTTTCTTCTAACGTCTATGTATACGGCAATTATTATGATGACACCACGCACTATTTCATGATAGAAGGTATTAACATTCATAAGTACCAAACCATTTTGCACAACTCCGAGTATTAACACACCCACTATTGCGCCGATTAAGTTACCTATACCGCCGTTTAAGCTGACACCGCCTAAAATAACGGCCGCTATTACGTTCATTTCCATTCCTTCACCGGCAATAGCCTGACCCGAACCCAAACGTGCTGTAAGAATAATAGCCGCAACCGCAAACATTAGGTTTCCTAATACGTAAACTTTCATTTTAATGTTGGGCACGCTTAAACCTGCTAAGTTAGCTGCATCTTTGTTTCCGCCAACCGCATAAATGTAGCGACCGAACACAGTGTTATTTAAGATGAAGTAGAAAGCAACTATTAATATTATTGATATTAATAACGGAATCGGGAAAACTCCGCCAATATTTCCTGTACCTATTATTTTAAATTCTTCCACCGTAAGTGGTTGTGAAACCGCCTCGGTAATTACCATTATAGTACCGCGGTAAATTGCCATAGTACCTAAAGTAGCAATCAAAGAATTAATTTTCAATTTTGTTACTAATGTACCGTTCACCAAACCTGTTAAGCAACCAACACCTAAAGTAACGACAATACCCATTATCATGTTACCTGTTGCATTCATTGCCATAACACCTAAAACGCCGGATAAAGCCTGAATAGAACCAACCGATAAATCTATCTCGCCCGATAGGATTATCATAGTCATACCGATTGCGGCTATCATGTTAGGCTAATTTTGCCTTAAAATATTCATTATATTATTAGTCGAGAAAAATACCGGTTCTAATATTGAAATAACCACACATATTACAATAAGCGCAATTACCATGCCGCTTATGTCTTTTCTTAGTAAGCGTCTTAACGCATTATCTTTTTTTGCCCCTTGCTCCATATTGATGACTCCTTTTTTTAAAAAAATACTTATGATTTGTTGTTTAAAAATTTTGTCCCGCCCTTATCGGGCGGGACAAATTATTTTAAGTTAGAATTAAACTCCTAATGCTCTTACCGCTTCAAAGTTAAGTGTCCATGTGTCGCCTTCTTGTGTATAGAATTCAGCATATGTGTCGCTTGTTACCGGTGTTGTCGGTGTCAAGAAACGTTCGGGTAACTCTGTACCGTTTAATGCTTCAACTGCTGCGTCTATCATGCTTGCTCCAACATAGTCGGGGAACATTGCAAGTTCAGCAATGATGGGAGTATCGTTTAACAATGCTTCTCTTCCAACTACGCCTTCAAGACCAAAACCAACTGCTGTTAAGTTTGCTTCGTCTAAACCTGCTGCCAAGTAACCTTGGATACCGCCTTGAGTAGAGTCATCGTTGATACCGAATATAGCGTTGATTTCCGGGTTTGCTGTGCAAGCATCTGTTGAAACTTGAAGAGCAAGCTCTTGTCCGCCTTGTGAATCAACTTCTTGGATGATTTCGTAATCAGCCTCTGTTGCTGCAAGACCTTCTTTGAAACCTTCGATTCTAAGTCTGCAATCTTCAAAGTTCGGGAATCCTACTAATAAGAATTTCAAAGCTATGTCGTTTTCAACTGCATAGTTTCCGTACCATTCGCCTGCCATGTAACCTGCTGCTTTGTTGTCTGCGCCAACTGTTGTTACTTCGCCGCCTACAGGGTTAGATTCTGTAATAACAATAATTCCTGCATCTGTTGCTTGTTGTACAATACCTGTTAAAGTAGTTGCATCAACGGGTGTTAAAAGTAAAACATCTACACCTTTTGTGATAAAGTTTTCAGCAAAAGAAATTTGTTGGTTAGAATCGTTATCAGCATCTGCAACTTCCAAGTTAATTCCTAACTCTTCTGCACGACGCAATGCACCGTTAGTTACATTTTGATACCACTCGTGGCTCATGAAGTTACAAACATATCCGATGTTTATTTCTTCGTTCGCCGGAGCTTCTTCAGCTGCCGGAGCTTCTTCAGCCGCCGGAGCTTCCTCAGCCGCCGGAGCTTCCTCAGCTGCAGGTGCTTCCGCTGCCGGTGCTTCTTCAACTGCCGGTTGAGCACAGCTCACTAACATTGCAATGCTAAGTACAATTGCAAATACTACTAATAATCCCTTTTTCATTTTTTTCCTCCTAAGAATATATTATGATTTTTCTCCGTATTTTACGGAAACCTTAAATTCACCACGGATGATTTTGTAAACTTATTTTACCAAATAAGCTAAAATCAAGTCTTCTGTTCACACTTCTATTTATTTTTCTTGTTGATTTAATTATATTATTAACATTTCACTATCATCTATTTAAGTAATGCTATTGCTTTTTTGCTATTCCCCAATTGAATAACCCTTAATATCGAATGATTTTATTCACTTCAGTGAATTTTTAATATCTTGTATCTTTAACTTACTATGATAATATAATAAAGAGGTATTGCTTGTCAAGAGTTTATATAAAATTATTTTATTAAATTTAAATCGTTAGATCTATATTAAAAAACCTGCCGTAATCAATCGACAGGTTAGTTTCGCAATAAACACTTATTAATCTTATTCAAAATACATGCAGTCTATGTATTTTTCCATAAAATATGGGTTGCTACCGAGCTCTAAATGATAGGACAATTCTTTGATTTTTTCGGCCTTTTCAATAAAAGAAGGGTCTAACAGCAAAAGCGCCGCTCCGGCAGCAGCAGAGTTACCTATGCTTACGACGTTTAAGTCTTTTGGTATAAGCCCCACGTCTCTTGCGCTGTCTACGTCCATATAATTACCAAAACCACCGGCTAAATAAACCTGAGTTATTTGGTCTACATTTATGTCAAGTTCATGAATTAAAGAAAGTACACCCGCTAAAACGGCAGCCTTTGCCGTCTGAAACTCACGTAAATCTTTTTGGGTTAAATATATGTTGTCGGCTATTTTTAATGCCGCTTCGCCGGCAGTTGTTTCAACAAACAAGGCGCATTCTTCGTCTATGCGTCCTGTTTCATCTATAGCCTCTGCCTTTCGCAATACAGCAATTGCATCTAACAGACCCGAACCACACAGCCCAACAGGCTCTATGCCGCCTATGGTTTCGTATAGCAATTTTCCACCTACAACGTATACTTTGTTAATGGCGCCTATTACCCCCGCCATGCCGCACGAAATTTGTGCTCCTTCAAATGCCGGGCCGGCCGCAGTTGAAGATGTTGCTATTTTTTTGTTGTTGCCAAGCGCTACCTCGCCGTTTGTTCCTATATCCATAAGCAAGGAATAACCTTCACTTTGCGAAAATTCTGCCGCCAACATTCCCGTAACTATGTCTGCCCCAACAAAAGCCGAAACACAAGGCGGTAGATAACAATTAGCATCGGCAGGTAACAATCCTATTTCTTTCATCGAAACATTATTACCAAAATGGCTGAGCGGTTCAAACGGCAATACGCCCATAGAAACGGGAGACATATTGCAAAGTAAGTGTAACATGGTGGTGTTACCTGTTATCACACAGTTCTTTATTTCATTGATTACAACATTTGCATTTGAACAGACACCAATTATCATCTCGTTTAATTGGTCTACAATTGTTTTGTTTAATAATTCAAGACCGTCTTCCCTATCCTGACAAAGTTTAATTCGCGAGATAACATCGACCCCTAAAGAAACCTGCCCATTTAGCTTGCTTTCAACCGCCAAAACTTCCGATTTAGCCAAGTCATATAAATATACGGCGACGGTTGTTGTGCCGATGTCTATGGCTATGCCATGACCACTCTGTGTTGCGGTATGTTTAAGCAACCTATTGTCTGTCATAATTTGCATTTTTACATCTGATTTTTCTATTTTACCTACACTGCTACTTTTATGTTTAATGCACTCTTTATGAGGGCATTTACCGAATAAACATTCTCCTCTGCACACGCTCACTGT
>CAYJNC010000108.1:0-142 GCA_964371185.1 uncultured Christensenellaceae bacterium | reverse complement strand
ATTAAAATATATAAACTATAATAAAGCCATAACAAAGCAATAACCGCTTAAGCATAAGCGTTATTTACATAAAATATACTTCCAACCCCCTTTGAAAAACCGCTAAACGAAAGTTTAGCGGTTTTTCTTTTTGTTTTATGGG
>CAYJNC010000107.1:0-6645 GCA_964371185.1 uncultured Christensenellaceae bacterium | reverse complement strand
CTATTTTTTTATTATGCTGTTATAATTTTTATGCCTTGCCGTCGCTGCCGAACAGCTTAGTTTTTTTAATTGCCTCATCCTTAACAGCATTTGCAATGTCTGTTGTAAAATCTATGAAATTGTTTGCCTCGCTTTTTTTTGATGCACCCATCGCACGCAAAGTTAGGTCTGTGAATATGTTGATTTTAGAAATACCTTCATGAATTGCATTTTTAAAATCATCATCGGAAAGTCCACTTCCACCGTGCATAACCAAAGGCAAATCTATGACTTCTGCAAGCTCCTTTAAGCGTTCTATACTAAGTTTTGGCGTACTCTTATATACCCCATGAATAGTTCCGATAGCCACCGCCAAAGCGTCTATACCCGTTTGCAAAACAAACTCTTTCGCCTCCGAAACATTTGTGTAGCTGTCCTCTTCTACCTCGTCGTCGCTGTAGGCATAGCCTTCAAGGCCGCCGATATGGCCGAGTTCTGCTTCTACCGTGATATTTTTACCCTTGCACAACTCAACTGTTTCTTTTGCAATCGCAATATTTTCCTCGAAAGGTTTGTCGGAAGCGTCTATCATGACGGAAGAAAAACCATAGTCTACCGCCTTTTTAATATATTCCAACCTTCTTGCGTGGTCTAAGTGAACTACAACCGGCACAGACGCTTTTTTTGCTTCCGCACATAACATAGATGCAAAACCGTCCATCGGTGCATTCGCCTCAAAAACCTCTGCGTATGCAAGAATAATAGGAGATTTAGTCTCCTCCGCTGCTGCAATAACACCTCGCAACATTTCGCAACTCATCACATTAAAACCGGCAATCGCATATTTTTCTCGCCTTGCCTTAATCAGTACTTCGTTTAAATTAACTAATGCCATTTTGTGCTCCCTTAATATTTTTGCCTACGGCTATTATTTACCCAGCAATTTTTTCCCGGACGAAGACGCAAACCAACTGAAAATCGAAACCGCGCTGTATATTACCATGCATATTCCTATCAGAATACCGAACGCATTTTCGCCGCTTACAAACACACCAATCAAAATTATCAAACCAACAACCAATGCCACAAGGCCCGTAAACATTACCATTCTGCATTGTGTAGGTGCCACAACTTTAATTTGCCCTGCCGTAACAAGGTTAATTACACCGGTTATAACAGCCCACGCACCAATAATGAACGGCAGTATCGTGTTTGCAAACAAGTTGTTAAACACAAGCAACAATATGCCTGCCACAATTGCTACAATCGGCAACACAAGGCTCACGCTTTCGCCTTTGTCCTTCTTGTTTATGCCTATCGCAACAGATATTCCGCCATACGCAAGTAGGATTATGCCAATCACAATTGTTATTCCCGACATCGCTTGATCGGGTGAAGTTATGAGAATAACACCCAAAACCAATATTACTATGCTGATAATAAGCTGCATAGTATCGTTTGAAATCTTTTTATTGCTCGAACTTGCCATAAAACAACCCTCCGCCAATTTATATTTTTTTACATATTTATATTATAAACCAATAGCGGTCATAAAAAAAGCCTAAATATTATAATGTAGCGGCCGCAACGCTTTGTCCCACTCGTCTTGTTTTTTCGTCGGGCAAACAAAGGTTAACTTTTACATTCGGATATTCTTCTTCAAGCACCTTATTTGCTATGCTAAGAATAATATCTCCACCTTTACCGGACATCGTCCTGCCCATCATGAGCACGTTTTCCATCTTATAAAAATAATTATACAACGCAACCGTATGCCCTAAGTATGCACCGATTGATTCATATATTTTCATCGCCTGCGGATTTTCGCTTGATATTTTTTCCTGAATAACCTTTAATTTTTCTGCCGGACTTAAATTTTCGTCAAACTCTATTCCACAAAATCCTGCCAATTTGATGACACCATCTTGAGAAAAATATTTTACTCCACAGCCAATGTCTCCCGACCACTCGTCTTCCATTGCAGAGGCATCAAGGTCTACGGGCGCAAACGCAAGTTCGTTGAGCCATCCTTTAATATTACCCTCTCCGTCGACAAAGCCGACAGCCTCAGAAGTGCCCATGGCTATGCCGAGTACACTGTTCTTTTCTAAGCCGATAGCACCTGCAAGCGCCGCCACATCACCGTCGTTTGCAACTTTTAGCGGTGCTCCCATTTCATTTGCTGCCCTAATATATATGTCTCTCACCTGCTCATCAAACACATCTTTAGGTACTTTCAGGAACAGTGACGCCACCATACACCGATTGTCTACATAAATTCCTGCCGAGGAAACGCCTATTGCATCTATGCGTGGCAGATATGTTGCCGCTTTTTTTAATGCTGACATTATGCCGTCATAATGATAACTTGGGTCCGCATTTGTCTTTGGAAACCATACGACTTCTTCGCTGAAAACAGCCTCGCCGTCTATTACCGCAGATACTTTTCTGTCACTGCCACCGGCATCAAAACCGATTCGATATCCCTCTGTGTTTCCGCCGATTGTCATGCCCACGTCGTTTTCTTCGTTGAATTTCGACATCGGCAAACATTCTACGCAAAATTCTTTTTCATAAACTCTCGCCATAAATTCTGCATCGAATGCACGTTTACCGCTTTTTGAATATTCATTTTTTATATAGTCGCCTAAAGATTCGTCGCCAAATACAATAATCTTATATCCGCCTTTCATCCATAGCAAAAATTTCACAACACGTTCTACCATAATTATATCCGCGTTTGCGAATTTCTCGTCTTGATGGATAAACATTTTATGAACGGAAAACACTTCTTCGCTTCGATAAATCGCAATCGCTATTTCTTTTCCCGAATTTTCCTTTGCGCTTTGTTGATGCGATGCTAACACCGCAGCCATAGGCGTAAAAGCCGGGTCAAGCGGCGGCATGTTTTGCACATTGAACTCTAAACCATTCCATTTCATAAGCTACTCCTTTTATTTGATTTCTCCATTAGCAAATTTACAAACCCTGTTAATTACATCTTCTTTAAACCTGTCTATTGCCTGCGAAATACATGTAGCTGGGTCTGTACCTTCGCCAATCAACTCGGATAAATCTATCGCATAGATTGCGTCTGTCATTTCGTCTGTACCGTGGCTTTCAAAAAATGTTGCATTTGCGGCTCGCCTACCGGCAACGGCCAAGTCATACCTTTTGCCGCCGCTTATTTGCGAATCATATACTCCCATCAAAGATACGGCTAAATTTGGATGTGTAGACGCATCAAAAACAACTTTTTCGTTGTCGTTTAGCCAGTCTAACCCCCTCCAAACCTCCATACCATAAAGTTTTTTCGGTCTGTCTTTTTCGTCTAAACTACGAATAGCACTAATCACCCTTAGCGCAACCGCAACATGAGTGTCGTGTTTATCCGCTAAATTATGGGTGTAAATTATTTCCGGTTTACACTTCAAAATAATTTCCGCAATATTTTTTACCACTGAGTCATCGTCACAACTTTTTACCTGCGAACTTGCAAACCCTAATTGAATCTGCGCCGCATATCCGCCGGTTTTTGCCGCCTTGTCTTGTTCTTGCTTACGAACTTCTTTCATGTCTTCATTAGTAAAATCAGCATACAATCCGGCTCTCGGGCTACCTGCGCCATCTGTCACCACGCAACCCGTAAACCACTTGTCTTCCTTGTTAAAGCATTCTACTATCCCATTGTATGCCATAAACTCTATGTCGTCTTGATGTGCTGAAAAACAAAGTGCAGTCGTTCGTTTCAACGCCTCGTCGATTGGCAGATTATCGGGAATAAAAACGTGGTCATTATCGTTAAACATAGACTCTACCTCATTATTTTTATTTAGTTACTGTTATTTTTTTAATACTGCGTGGCGCATCGGGATTTCTTCTCTTCGCCTTCGCCAAACCACAAGCAAACAACTGTGCTATTACAGCCTGATGAAGTGGCTGAGTATACATACTTGTTTTTTCGGTCATTATATATTTGTCTGCGTTTGCAATATTTTTTTCGTCGTCGGTTATCATCAGAATATACGCACCAAGTTCCTTGTAGCGTTCCACCGTTTCAAGCACATTTTGTTGTGTTGCATCATCGGAACAGTAAACAATAACGGGTGTATTGTCTTGAATTAATGCCAAAGGCCCGTGTTGAAAATCTGAAAGGGCGAAACCGCGTGCGCTCGTGTAGGTAGTTTCCATCATCTTTAAAGATGCCTCAAGTGCGATCGGGTATAAGAGTCCTCTTGCTACAACAATACACTCATTCATAAATGTAAATTGTTTTGCAAACTCCATTATGCTGTTGGCCTTTTCAATTTCAGCGCAGAGTCCTTCGCCGACCTTTTCTAATGCAACAGTCAACTCTTCATTTTTTGACCATTCTGCAACCAATAAAGCACACAGATACATTGAGGAAGTGAAAGTTTTTGTAGCGGCTACGCTTTTTTCTAACCCTGCCGCACAATCTAAACTGAATTTAGCCTGCGTAGCAAGTGGGGAGTCTGCCTTGTTTGTTATGGCAACTGTTATACAGCCACACTTATTGGCATTGTTTATTACCGCCAATGCATCTTCTGCCATTCCCGATTGGGATATAGCAATTACCAAGGCATCCTTATACTTAAGCTCCGCACCGTAAACCGTATTTACGGAAGGTGCCGACAAAGAAACCGGTATTCCTATAAGCATTTCTATCAGATACTTTGCATATATTGCACAATGGTCCGAAGTACCTCTTGCAGCAATCACCACCTGTGAAATATTTGTCTCTTTTATTCCCTCTATTATGCCCGCCAGTGTTTTTATATTCTTTTCTTTAATGCTCGAAATAACTTTGGCTTGTTCAATAATTTCATTATACATATCCATCGCACGGATACCTCCAATTTTTTATTATTATATACATATGATATCGTGCAATTTATGATTTGTCTACACCCAAAAACGTAGTTTTTTTTAAGGTAGAAAAAAAATCGTTTTTCCCTTGTTCATTATGGTTTGAAGTATATTGCTCCTTTGATAAAATCAATTTGTTTGTCGGTCGAACTTTTTCGCTTAACAGTGCGATTTTTTGGCATCTCACCTGTACGTGCCCACTTTGAAATATTTACATATTTTTTATTTTATGGAATAAAAACACTCGGAAATTAATTTTTTATTTATTCGTATATATAAGATATATTGACAATAGATGTTTGCTATATTATCATTAAATTAAATATAAAATCCAAAAATAATTAAATGAGGTGACTAACTATGTCCGAAGTAAAACGTAGATTAAGGTACGGTATGGTAGGTGGCGGCCCCGGCGCATTCATTGGCGGTGTTCATAGGGCTGCAATTCGCTTAAATGATGACGCTGATTTGGTAGCGGGTTGTTTTTCTTACATTAAAGAAGAGCGTGACCAAGCAGGAGAAGAACTTTGCATAGCTGACGATCGCAACTATGAAACCTACGAGGAAATGGCATTAGCCGAAGGAAAGAGGGACGACAAAATAGATTGGGTAGATATTGTTACACCCAACCGTTTTCACTACCCCGCTGCTAAATTGTTCTTAGAACAAGGCATAAGCGTAGTTTGTGAGAAGCCTCTTTGCTTTACAGTAGAAGAAGGCGAAGAGCTCAAAGAGATTGCAACCAAAAATGGTTGCTTGTTCTGTGTCACTTACACCTATACGGGTCACGTGATGGCCAGACAGGCTCGTGCGATGGTTCAAAAGGGTCAGATAGGGAATGTACGTATGGTTATAGCAGAATACCCTCAAGATTGGCTGTTAGACTCTCTTGAAACAATAACCGAAGACAACAAGCCTTGGCGCGCCGATCCTAAACTTTCGGGCAGAGGTGCTTGCGTTGCCGATTTAGGAACACACATTGAAAACTGGGTAAATTACGTAACCGGCCTAAAAATAGACAAACTTTGCTGTAACTTAGACGTTTTTGGCCAAGGCGGAGTCCTTGACAACAATGTAGAAGTATTGGTAAAATTCGACAACGGTGCAACCGGAATGTATTGGACATCGCAAGTTGCAATCGGTTTTGATAACGCTTTGAAAATTCGTATTTTCGGCGAAGAAGGAACAATAGAATTTGTTCAGGAAGAAAACAACTACCTACGGGTTTCAATGCGTCATGAACCGCCGAAGATTTACTCACGTGGTTGCGGATATTTAGAGGAAGAGGCCAAAAAATACATAAGAGTCCCCTGCGGACATCCGGAAGGCTTGCTTGAAGCATTTGCAAACATCTACAAAGATTTCAGCGAAGCAATGTATGATAAATTAAGCGGAAAAACCGTTAACGAGGCAGACTACGGTTATCCCACAATAGACATGGGCATCGAGGGCGTGGAATTTTCCAACAAATGCGTAGACAGTAGCGAACAAGGCAACATTTGGGTTAAGATGGAAAAATAAATACAACGTTTTAAATTAATAAGAATCACCTTTCATTTTCCTATTATACAGTTACATCAACATTTAATAGCTGAAAGGTGATTTTTTTTGTCTCGATTTTTAATAAACAATGCAATGAATATATATTGCTTTCCTGCTTTTTATTTTCTCAAAGCAGGAATCTGTGAAATATAAAAAGAGGCTACGTATGAAACCATACACAGCCCTTTTTTACACAATATATGTTAGATTAGATCTCCGAAGTCAAAGTTATATTCG
>CAYJNC010000106.1:5989-6724 GCA_964371185.1 uncultured Christensenellaceae bacterium | reverse complement strand
ACATCTAAGCATTGACGTTGGCTGAATGTAACGCCTTCCATAACCGCACGCAACAAGTTTTGACGTGTGTGTCTTGCCGACAGACCAAAGAACACGCCTCTGGCATTTTCGTCTAACAGCGGAGAACGTTCGCCCATTAAATAGGGTGCGAATATCAGTTTGTCTGAACCGATGGGAATATTTTTAATTTGATCGTTTAGCAAAATGTAGGAATCTATGTCCATGCCTTCTGCCGCTTCCATTTCGGCCTTGCAGAAATTGTCTCGGTACCATTTAAGAGAACCGCCGGCAGAAAGTGTGCAACTCATGACCGTCCAAGCGCCGGGCACTGCCGCACAAAATGTGTGTACCCTTCCTTCCGGGTCTATGGTTACTTTGTCAGAATGGGCAAAAATAACACCCGAAGTGCCGATGGTTGTAAATGCCTTGCCTGTGCTAACAACACCCGTGCCAACAGCCGCCGCCGCATTGTCGCCGGCACCGCCGACCACAATTGTTCCCACGCTAAGCCCGGTTAATTCGGCTGCTTTTGCGTGAACTGTGCCCGTAACTTCGCAAGACTCATACATCTTGCCCATAAGAGAAGAATCTATTTCTAACTTTTGCAAAATCTCATCCGACCAACAACGATTTTTTACGTCTAAGAGGTTCATGCCCGAAGCGTCGCTAACCTCTGTTGCAAATTCGCCGGTGAGCATATAGCGGATATAGTCTTTTGGAAGTAAAATATGCTTG
>CAYJNC010000106.1:0-5979 GCA_964371185.1 uncultured Christensenellaceae bacterium | reverse complement strand
GTCATAGTTTTGCGGTTCGTTGTTTCTAACCCACAAAATTTTACCTGCTGTAAAACCCGTCAAAGCCGGGTTTGCCGAAATTTCAATCAAACGGTCTTTGCCGATTGTGTTTGTTATATAATCACATTCTTTGCCGGTACGGCCGTCGCACCATATGATAGAGTTGCGAATTACCTGTCCGTCTGCGTCAAGCATTACCAAACCATGCATTTGTCCGGAAATACCGATGCCCGCAATTTCCTTCGAATCAACGTTTGACTTTCCTATAACGGCGGAAACGGTTTTAACCGTTGCGTTCCACCAATCCAGAGGGTCTTGCTCTGCCCAACCGTTTTGCGGTTGATACATAGGGTATTCTTCCGTACAACTTGCTACAGGTATGCCCTCTTCTGTGAATAAAACTGTTTTAGTGCCCGACGTTCCTACGTCTATGCCGAGTAAATATGCCATAATATGCCCCTTTGCTTGTTTATTTTTATAGTGCGAGGAAAAATCCTCATCTTATTAAGTCAACACTAATTGCGATTAACAAGATTTTTTTGTATTAAAATTTTTTTGTAATATATATAGTTTAACATGCGTTGTGGTTTGTTTCAATCATAAAAATTAGAATAAACAACATAAAAAAGGTGACGGAAAATTTGCCGCCACCTTAGTTAGATATTTTTTTGTTAATCGAGCCATTCTTCTGCAATCGGCGAATGGATAACAACCGGAATTTTTGCCTGAGAAGAATTGGCGTCTCCCTTAGAATGCTGATTTGTCAAACTTTTTGCCCAACCGCTTTTGGTGACAATCAGGGTTAAAGGTTGTATGGCCTTGTTTTTTCTGAAGAATTTATATGGCGGGAAACTGTTGCATAACGCCTGATCGGCAATGGTTTGCAAATCTTCGCCCTCGCCTTCTACGTTTTCCTGCGGTTCAAACTCTATGTATACCTTGTAGTTGCTTGTTGTGGAATCGGGGAAAACCTGCACGCAAAGCACTTCATTATCGTATTCTTTCATGGTGTCTCTTATGACTTTGTCTAAGTCGGCACCGGGTATTTTTTCCTGAGCAAGGTTCGCAACGTCGCCCATTTTTGCAATAAACTTAATGTTCGGCGTGTTGCCGGTGAAGCCTTCTACACGGATAATATCGTGTAATTTAAACCTGTATAGGCCGGCATAGGTGGTTATTAACATTTCGTAATCCTTGCCGTCTTCAAGTTCGTGCGCTAATAAAGTCTCGCCGCCTCCTATAGGAATAAACTCGAAAAATACGCTGAACGTAGAGAGCGCACCTGCGGCGGTTTCTGCTTTTAAAGGTATGTTGAACTTAGCCTCGCTTGCGCCGTATCCGACGTCTACAAACTGTGTTGTTTTGGGTAAATATTCCCTGACACCGTCTACATATGCACCGACAGAGCCACCCAACCAAAAACTTGCGACCGCAATTTTCGGCCAGTAGTATCGAGGGTAAAAACGGTCGTTTTCCAATAAGGCTTGTAATTCATCGGCTCGTTTGGGATTCGGACGTAAGAATGGGGCTAATTGAGCCCTTATTCTTAAGGGTACGTTGTATTGGCATTGACCGGTTTTGATGTCTTTTATGAGCGTTGCCGCATTTTCTTTTGCGTAAATTACTATCGTTTTGAGCATTCCGGCGTTGTTTCCGACGATTGCTGTAAGGTCGGAAAACACGAGGGCGCAACGCATCATCATATAAAGCAGAGACTCTCCCTCGTAGGTGTTTACTACGTCTTGAGGGAAGGCTAACTTAGAAAGTAGGGTAGCGCTGATTAAATCGCCCGACCGTCCGGAGGCTGTTCCCCTCGGAATGCCTGCATCGGTAGCGTCAATAACAGACCTGCTCATGAAGGCGAAAACCCTTGTTGCCGCATTTTCGCCAAAGTTAAGAAGGTTATATGCGAGCCTTGCTTGGGCAATTGCCTCCCTGGCTATGGTTTCCCGAGCGCTTTCGGGGATATACCTAAACGAACCGATACTGCCTGAAGTTGCGTAGAAATAATCTGCCTGACCGGGGAATAATAAGTCTTCCTCGCCCTTTTCCATGCGTGCGCAATAGGGCGCAAAGGTGTCCCATTCGTTAAGCGGAATTGCTTTTCTGAAATCGTCGACACTTTTTATGTCTTTAAAATTATTGAGGCGACCGTATTCTGTGTCGGCACAATTTTTAATCAACTCTAAAAGCATTGTTTCTTGCGTTTGCTCGCAATTTTCAAATAAAGTTTGAACGGCTTTTAAAAACTGAGGTTTTTCAAGCTCTAATAAAAGTTCGCACAGCTGAGTTGTTTTTGATTTCTGCATTAAGTCTGCAAGGTGCCATTTAGGCCACGGATTGTTGGCCGATAGATTTTTAAACAATTCTAAGAAAACAGGGATAAGGTCTGCCTTGTCTAACCATGACAAAGACCCATCGCCCGAATTTATTTCGCTTACTACATAACCGTTTTCTGTGGACAACAGTGTGATTTTAGAAAAATTAAGGTTTGTCGCCGCCACTATTTTGTCGCAAAAAGTTTTAATTTCTTCGGTTGGTTCGATTATATGCTCTTCGCCGTTTTGTTTGCAAGTAACAAAAACTACCTCTTCGCCTATTGTGATGACTTGTAGTAGTTTGTCTGTAGAAGACGGGATATAGCTTTGAGCGACAAGCGAAACGTTGTCGTCAAAATCAGAGAGAACATTTTTCAATTCTTCTTTTGATTGTATTACGGCTAAATCTTGTTTAGAATAGGTGTCATCTTGTTTTATTGTCATGGGTAAACCCAATTCTTGCAACAATAATAAGATGTCTGTGGTGCTTTTGCAAACAAGTGATTTTATTACGGGTATGTTGGCGTCCGCAAGCGTTTTGTAGGAAACTGCCTTGCTGCATGTTGTTCGTTTTGCGGCCACACTGTTTACGTTGATAGCCCCGATAGATTCTAAATATGTAGAGATGGGGTAGCTGGTTTCGGTTTCGGTATCTAATATGAAAAAAATATCGGGAGGAGACGTCAAGACGCCGTTTATCCAAATCTTCGGTGTAGCCGTGTTTGAAAGCGAGTAACTTATTTCGGAAAAATTAACGGCTTTGAATTTGTATCCTTCTAAGTTTTCCAAAAGGGGCATTAATTTAGGTAGCGCTCCGCTAAACATTCCGTTTGTCAACAACCAAATATTCATATATTTTCCTTTCTTAATGAGTATTGTGAAAGTAAATTTATTATTTTATTATATACTTAATAATAACCAAAGACAACAAGCGAGAAACGTTAGTTGTAAGAAAAAATGTTGTCTATTCATCTATAAGCGAAATGGCCTTATACACTGCAAAATCCTTTGCCAAGCCTTTGATTTCAAAATTATTCCCTAAATATTCAAATTTTACCCTGCCTTTTAGCGCATCTGCAACATCTTTGCTGACGAATACCTCGCCGGTTTTTGCTTTTCCTTCTAATCGGGAAGCTGCGTTTACGGTGTTGCCGATTATGGTATAGTCCATGCGAGAAGGCGAGCCGATGTTGCCTACGACTGCCGATCCGCAGTTTACACCTATTCCGCACCCGAGCGAAAAACCGTATTGTTCTTGCAATTCTTCCGCCAAAATTAAGAGTTTGTTGCGTAGTTCAAGCGCTGTTTTGACTGCGTTGTAAATGTAATCGTGTTGAGGCAAAGGTGCACCCCAAAAAGCCATGGTGCAGTCTCCGATATACTTATCAAGAGTGCCGTGGTTTTGCAGTATGCTCTCGCTTGAGACGGTTAATATTTTGTTTATTACTTCTACAACCGTTTGGGCGGGAAGTGTGGAAGAAAACGCAGTAAACCCTCGTATGTCTGCAAAAAGCACGGCAATATCAACAGAACTGCCGCCGAGTTCAAGTGTCTTAGGATCGTTCTTTAATAGTTCGCTGACAATTTCGGGTGCGACATATCTTTTGAAAGTGAAAGAAATTCGATGTTTTTCTTTGAGTTCTTGAAAATAGTTTTGTATGATAGAAACAAAATAGGCGGTTGTTATTGCCGACCAACCGTATAATATATGCAAAACAACGCCTAAGTTAAAAGAAATTAAACATATCGCAAGCCATGCGCCGCAACCAATGAGCCAAATTAATGTGGAAATCGCAAATTTTTTGCCGAAGATAAACCAAAAACTTAAAAATGCTATTATGGCGACTATAACATATTGAAGTGAAATCGGCTCTGCCTTGGTTTCGTTTGCAAGTAAAGCGCCTATGGTATTTGCCTGATATTCAACACCATACATGTTTTCGGCGGGTGAAATGGGCGTCTTGTATTCGTCTTGCAATCCTGTTGCATATGGGCCGATCAACACAATTTTGTCTTTAAAGAATTGAGGGGAAACCGTTTGATTCACGAGGTCTGCAACGGAAATTCCGTCGCTGTATGAGCCGGGCGAGGACTGTTGCACAACATACCATCTGCTTAGGCTGTCGGTGTGTGGTGGTGTTATTTGGAGTCCGGTTATTTGTGCATATTTTTGCGCAATAATACTGTTGAAGGCCGGCATCGTTGTTCCGTCGGGAAATTCTATCTCCCAGATGGCGTGGCGCAATATTCCGTCGCTGTCAAGCATGGTGTTTACATGGCCGACATCTGCACCTTCTTTAAGTTGAGGATAGGGTTCTTTTGAATCTATGACGGCATAATTGTCTACATGAAAAGTTCCGTCGGGATTCTCTACAATTTCGTTTCCGAATACGGCAAAAGCACCGACAACAACATTGTCGTTTTCTGAAACAACGCTTGCCAAATATTCGTCGGCTTGTTCGGTGGTTGTGGAATCGAAAACGACGTCTAAGCCGATGACGGCAGGCTGTGCCTGCGGGTCGGCGTTAAGATATTCAATAGCCTGTGCAATTATATCTCGACTCCAAGGCCATGGGCCAAACTCTTCTATTGCTCGGTCGTCTATGCCTATTATTGTAATTCGCTCGTCAGGGGTTTGCTCCTGCTGGTAAATTGCATCGTTTAATGCGTTAGAGTAGGAGGAAATTATTCCCGATGCACAAATTATTGTGATGACTATTGTGCCTATGACGGCTGTTAAAATTCTTTTGGTAAGTTGCTTCAATGTAAATTACCCTCAAAAATTTGCGTTGTTGAGCCGGTTTAGCCTTCTTCTTCCTCATCATCGTCGTCCGATTCGGGTTCTGCCGGAGGAGGTGCCGGTGCTTCGCGCGAGACAATGGTTTCTGCTACATCGTCTGCATCGTCTGCGTCGTCTGCATCGTCTGCGGCATCGTTATTATCGTCTGCGGCATCGTCTGCGTCGTCTGCGGCATCGTCTATGTCGTCTGCGGCATCGTTATTATCGTCTGAAGTGTCGTTAGAACTGTTGTTATCGTCGTCGGAACTGTTGCTGCTGTCGTTGTTCGAACTGCCGGAGGAACTATCGCTTGAATTGTTTGAGGAGTCTGAATCATCGTTATCATCATCGTCTGAATTGTCGCTTGAGTTGCCGGAGGAACTGTTGTTGCTATTGTTGTTCGA
The DNA here is from genome assembly GCA_964371185.1 of uncultured Christensenellaceae bacterium. Taxonomy (GTDB): domain Bacteria; phylum Bacillota; class Clostridia; order Christensenellales; family Christensenellaceae; genus CAYJNC01. The sequence continues at coordinate 478 of CAYJNC010000106.1, read as the reverse complement.
ACTGCCGGAGGAACTGTTGCTATCATCGTCGGAACTGCTACTCGAACTATTGTCGGTGTTATCGCTTGAACTATCGTCGGAATCATCATCATCGTCGTCGTCATCGTCGTCTGAATTATTGGTAACGCCTGCGCCGGAAGTATTATTGCTTAAGCTATTGGGATTATTTTGCCCCGAACGTTTTTCTTCTTCTAATTTATTCTGCGAATTTTCCAGTGCGGAAGAATAGTCTGCGGTAGACTGTTCGGCAATGTTTTTTTGCAAAGCAGAGTCTTGCTGAATGCTTACCAAAGCAAAGGCAGGCAAAGTGTTTGGGTCTATGTCTTGCACAATCGCTATGTTGCCGGGAGCAAGGGTGTCGGCTGTTATGAAAACCTGTTGACCGCCCAAAACGGTAAGAACTTCATCTTTTTGGTTTTCGGAGGGGTTTGTTATGCTAACATCCACTTTTCCCGAGGTGAAGGAAAACAAAGTGTCG
>CAYJNC010000105.1:5032-6755 GCA_964371185.1 uncultured Christensenellaceae bacterium | reverse complement strand
TAATTACTTACAACCTTGTAAGCATCATAAGTGTTATTGTTCATATCCGTATGAACAACATTAACGTTTTGCGTATATAACAACGTTTTCGCGTCGTCATCGTCATAAATATCTAAATGCGAATTGTTTTCCAGATTAAGCCGTTGTGCTTGGCTGTCAAAGCTTCGGGCAAGCAACTCTACCTGTATGTTGTAATCGTCATAATTACCTTTTTTGGTCGCAAGTTCGGCATTAAGCATAAGCAACTGTGTTTGCAAGCCTGTTGCCATTTGGTAGGTAGCTATCATCATATCATTATTTTGATGTTGAAATGGGTATTGCATTTTTAACAATTCTTCCACCGGATAGTAAATTCCCGATTCTCCTACCGATGTTTCAACAAATATTGCATTCAACCTTGAAAACAGCAATGTGAAATTCATATTTTCAAGCGTTTTATAAAAATCGTCAAAAGCAGGATCGTTTAAGTCTACTATCGCTCCGCCCGACTGACCGATTTTAACAAGTGCCGCCTCGTACTTTAACCACGCAACGTCAATTAACCCCTGAACCGTCTGCATTTCATTTAAATAACTGCTCATCTCTAAATACATAGCTTCTTGTTGCAGTTCTTTGAACCCGTTTAGCATCTCGGTTTCTAACCGTGCAACATCCTTATCAAGGTCTGAAACAATGGAAAGAATTTCCGCAACCGCTTCCGATTCATTATTTCGAATCAACTCAAGCATTGCACTTGCCGTCGGATTTCCCGTGTCGTCATACCAACCCTCTAAGCCTCTTTCCGCCGCCTCAATCAAAATATGAATTGTCATAGGTCCGGCAAAATCGCCAATCTTACTCGCTAAACCCGAAGTGAGCATTGGTGCCGCACGCACATTATCCAAAATTCTAACAGTAATTTCGGGCAGTCGTGTATTTGAATCCAACTCATAGCCCAAGGGGATAATCGGCGTGAAAATATGTACGCCTGTTGCACCTTCTAAATAGGTTTTAGACTCCCACGTAACACCTTCAATTGTTATTTCTTTTCCGTCTTTGTCGGTCGCCGTTAGTGCAGACGGAAACGGAATTATACCTATCGGCATGTATTCCGGTATGTTTATTACAGGTAATTTATTTTCATCTGCCACCGAACCCACAGGTTCTGCCATTGCATTCATAAGTTGTATGCCAAACCCTGCCATAGCCTCCGGTAACACAGACTGCCCTGCTGTTTGATCTCCCTCTTGCTGTAAATCTTGCTCGCTTTGCGAAGACTCTATCTCTTCTTTTGTTTCAAATGTATAGTATATTCTGAACGCTTCTTCTATTTTATCTATTGTTATTGTATCAAAATTTGATATTACTATTGTATTTGTTTCTTCTTCTTGCTGTTTTACGCTTACCGTTATTTGCGGTAGTGCAACCGTCTCCTCAACCACATACTCACTCGGAATTATCGGTGTAAAAATATATTCTCCTTCAATAGTAGCGTTGTAATCTTTTGATTCCCACTTAATATTTTCTAATACTACATTTTCCCCCTCTTGCAAGGTTGCACCTATATTAAGCGGAAAAACAATTGCACTTTCGTCTGTATTTGTAAGCACATTAACCGTAATAACTGTTATATTTTCCGTGTTTTTCTCGAAATTGTAATTTTGGGGTAACAAACCGTCCGTCTGCTCACCCGCAAGGGTTTCTTGCGTTATTTCCCCAAAAGCGGTAATGATTTTTGCTTGTG
>CAYJNC010000105.1:2453-4978 GCA_964371185.1 uncultured Christensenellaceae bacterium | reverse complement strand
TTCGGAATTCGTGTCGGCATTCGGGTCGGCTTTCGGGTCGGCATTCGGGTCGGCGCTCGGGTCGGCACTACCATTTATATTCAGAGGCAAGTTGTCTCCCCCGCCTAAATTTACTCCTGCATATGCCGGAACAGACAACGCAACAATTGCTATAATCAATACTATAATAACGCACTTTTTCATTTTTTCAATCTACCTTTCGTATTTACACTACTTCAATGTTCATTATAAAAAAACAATTTGTTTTGCGATAAAAATTCGAGAATTTATTGCATATTTTTATTAGTTTTATTATCACAAAAAAAAATGAATGTGTCAACTTTTTATGCACATTCAATGATAATTTATTCATAATGTTACCCTTTTTAATTTTGAAAATCAGTAGATTGCGTTTGAAATAAAATACAAGGCCAATAAATGTACGGGATAAAACCAATAGAATATGTATTTTGGGATCTTCTTACCCCGTTTACCGTTATACATCATAATAGGGATAACAGCAAAGACCGCCGGGGCAAACACCAGAAATTGTTCAACTACATATTCAATTTGCAGTTCAAACAGTTTATATCCGGCAGATAAAAACGCCAATACACTCAGCAAAAAGAATGCCGGCAATATTAGTATGGCAAGCAAAACATAGTTTTTATTTGTTTTCTTGCCGAACACCCAAAAAAGTGAAATAATAATAATTCCCGCCGCCGAATAATCTGTTTTCATTATATATGCAAGTATACAAAACAGCGCAACCACGCCTACTTGCAACAGTGGCAGCCTTATTTTTTCCAAAGACAACAAGCAAAGCAAACCTAATGTCAGTGTGAAAAACACGTTTTGACCGCTCGTTTCCAAAACGACTCCCTTTGTTACCAAATCAAAAGGAATTTCAGATATTAACGCAAACAATGCCATCATTATTATGTATCTTTTTATATTTTTTGTATGCTTGAAGCCTTCTACCAACAAAAAGCAAAACAACGGAAATGCAAATCTGCCGATAAAACGCATCGCCTCCGTCACACCTGCTAAACTAACGTAGTATTCAACCCCTAACGCCGACATCAAAGAAGGCATTATGAATGCGCCGACATGGTCTATCAGCATACATATTATTGCAATAATTTTTAACGTATTACTATTCAACCCGATATAACCGCCTATGCGCGCCTGAGCCATGCCCTACTCACTCCATTTTTTCACAAATTCAGCAATATCGGTTATGACGTCTTCTTCTACTTTTGAAAAAACATCGTATTCGGACACGTCTCTTTTGCCATTAGATTCGACCATCATATGGTTTAATCCTTCGTATAATTTCAACTCGGCATTTTCCCTGTCGCCTACCGCTTCTTCCCACGATTTATAATCTTCTTCGGGGCTCACCTGAAAATCTTCACTGCCTTGCAATACAAGAATAGGAAGGTTAACATTTTCAATAAAATTCATGCCGGCATACTCTTTAACAGATTTTTGGTATCCGGCATAAAGACCCATCAAAACCATGTCGTTTGGTATGTCTGAAATGTCTCCCCTCAAAATTTCTATTTCATTTTCGATCTGTTCACTTTGCGAATTAATCAGCTCGAGTGTTTGCTCGTCAACCCCGGACTGCGTTTCTAAAACTTCTTTGACTTGGCTGTAAGAAATTTCGTATAACGGACGTAGCGAACCTGCCATAGAAATAATACCTTTCACTTCCTCGTTTTCCGTCGCTATCGCCGGTGACAACATACCACCCAAAGAATGGCCTAATACAAATATATTATTTGTATCAACATTTTCATTTTGTGCTAAAAAATCTATAGCCGCCGCAACGTCGTCTAACACTTCTTCTCTTAAAGTCAAATCACCGCCCAACTCTTCTGCCTGTTCGGGATACGTGTAAAAACGTTTATCGTATCTTAACGTTGCTATTCCTTGCTCGGCCAAATCATGAGCAATGTCTGCAAATGGGGTAAGCGCACCCACACTTTCATCTTTATCCGTAGGCCCGGAACCTTGCACCAAAAGCACAACCGGCGGTTTTTCTGCATTGTTTGGCAGTGTCAATATGCCGTCTAACAAATAATTTTCATCGGCACCAACTTTTACTGCCATCTCTTCACCCAAACTTGTGTCGACCGCTTTTTCCCCATAACTTATGAACAAACCGGATATTTCCTTGTTTTCGTTGTACGACAATCTGATAACAAGCAAACTTTCTTCATATTCCTCGGTTATTACGGCAACAAAATATTCTCTGTCTACCTCCCAGTCATAAGATACATTTCCAACATAATCGCCTATTGTTTCAACAGTAGTTTCAAAGGCCGTTGTCAAAGCACTTTCGTCTAATTGTGCCGACAAGGTATCATCAAATTTGCCTGCAACGTCAGCATAATTTCCATTTATCAAGTTTTGCGCATCCGCAAGTGCTATTTCTTCCATTTCAGTCAACTCGAACTCAATATTTGTTGATGCACAACCTACATTCATCATAGTTATCGCTATAATTATTAAAACAATCAACTTTTTCATCTTAATTA
>CAYJNC010000105.1:0-2353 GCA_964371185.1 uncultured Christensenellaceae bacterium | reverse complement strand
TTTATTTCTTTCTCTTCTTTTAAACTCTTTTTTAAATCATCATCTATAAAAAAATTACCATTTTCCAAATGTTCGTATAAACCGGTATAAAAACCGAGCGAAACGCACATTGCAATGCCGGTTATTACCAGACCAAACAAAACAGCCATTCCTATAGCAAAACCGTTACCACCACTCATGACCATTCCAACCAACGCAAAGGGCGATAATATAAAACAAGCAACGGCAATTGCCAACTTCATGTTATACTTTTTCACATCTGCAAAATATTTTTGCATAACTTCGCTATCGACAATATTTTCAATTATCTTTTCTTCCTCTTTTTCTTTTATCGCTTCTCCCTCTTCTGTCACATTTTCTTCTTTTATTGTTTCGTCTTCAGTATTCGCTTTTTCCTCAACATCTTCTTTTAAAAGATAATCGGTAGACACCTCAAATAAATTTGCAAGCTCAACAATTTTTGCAACCTCCGGTATGCTCAGAGAGCTTTCCCATTTTGAAACCGACTGCCGAGAAACGTCTACCTTCTCCGCCAACTCTTCTTGCGACATGCCTGCCTTTTTTCTCAGTTCAACTATTCTTTCGCCTATCTTCATAACTAACCCCTTTCTAACTTCATTTTCTAACCCCATAATATAAACACCACCAAAAAAACACCACCAATCAGGCTATTTTTTTTCGCAACCACAGGTTGCATTCCCTTTACTAAGCCATTTTCGACAAGCAAAAAAGGGCAAGAAAATTTATTTGTCAGTTAATGTATTATTAGTTCTATTTTTCTCTTATCACACAATTTTCAAATTTTATGCAAAAAAATGCCCCGCATAATTAACATACAGGGCATAGTTTTATTTTATGGCAATCAAACTATCAGTAGCTGCCACCGCCACCGCCTCTCGAGCCTCCGCTCGAATTGCTTTCCGACGAAATTTTGGTTTTGACAACGTCACTACCAATAAATACATCGTGTCTGTTTGTCAGGTTAAATGAATTATCCGCAACATAATTATGCGCTGCACGCTGTTTTACCGCCGTGTTCATTTTGCCCATCATATATGCCGTTACAGCAAGCCCGATCAAAAAGCCTACACCGACACCAATTAATATGTATAGAATATAATCGCCCATAGTTTTAGGTTCTCCCGTATATTTTTCTCCCGAGTAATACATAGATACAAACTTATCCATCTCATCTAAATAAGCGTCATACGCATTGTAATACTCGTAGTCTTGCAAATAGGGTACAATCACATCTGTTATACGGTCAAGTGCCGCTCCGGTAACTATGTCTCTTCCCAAATTACGGGTAGAGGAATAATAATCCCTCTCATAGACATCATTTACAAAAACAACGCCGTCCGTTTGTGTGTCTATTGCCGCATACTCATCAGAATAATCTCGTATGTCATAGTGACCATCCAAATATTCAGTTGTGTTTATCGTAACATAGTAATTATAATTTTGCTCTAAATATGCAATTTTTTCCCTAAGTGCATTTTCTTCTTCGTCAGACAACACGTCTGCACTGTCGACAACAGTTTCATAATCTGCCGCAAAAGCCGTTGCAATAGGCAGTGTTAATATCAATATCAAAACAAGTATCATCATAAATACTAATTTCTTCTTCACATCAACACCTCCTTAAAAGAACAACGAGGCAATCAGCGCAACGGGCACGGTTGCAATTGCCGTAATAAGCAATCGCCATTTCCAAAGTTTGCCCTTGTCTATCGGCAATTCGCCCGCAATTTCACCCGTTTGTCCGTTGATAGCAAACTGATACATTTTATCACCATATTTTGTGTTAAGCATCCAGACAGGGAAAAGACCATATTTAATTGTCTGTCCGTCGATTTTAATGCTTGCTGCCGTAGGTGTAACAGATGTATACCCGACAACCGTTTCTTTAAGCTTATCTTTTACCGTGTTTTCTACCCTTTCATTTGCACGAACCGAGCAAGTGTCAACATCAACATCAAATTTATCTGCAAAATACCCTGCCATATACATGGGGTTAAAGTCAACAATTTCGCTGTAATCGAAGGGTTCTAAACCGTCCATGTAGTTATCGTCCATTTTGTCGGACGCATCTACCGGAATTAATTCAAACCCAACATTACCGGCACGCATTACACTGAATCTTCTTGTTTCGGTGTAGCGGTAACTGCCGTCACTCCACGTCCTTACCTTTGTTGCCAAATAATTAACTTTGCCGTCACCCGTGCAGGAAAACAACCAGAAAGGAACATACATACCGGTTATCTTTTTTATACGGTTATCATCTTTGAAGGCATCGGGCAGCAATGGTTTTCCCGAATAAAACTCCATCAACTTCTCTTTTGCCTGTTCTTTT
>CAYJNC010000104.1:0-6761 GCA_964371185.1 uncultured Christensenellaceae bacterium | reverse complement strand
TGGCAGCGGAACAAGGATTCGCTCCGGTAGTTTTTTCGCAAAGCTCAAAACCACCTTTCACGACGCCACGTCCTCACCAACTTCACTTCACTACATTTCCGCCTAACGGCAAAAATTCCGCTCAGTCTGTTGCTCGTCCTCTTCCGAAACCGATCACGCTCAACCTCGCTAAAACTTTGTAAACAAAATTTCTTCACGCTCATCTGTCGCTACCAATCGCTTTCGGTTATTTGCTACAGTGCTTTTGCCTTCGTGTTCGAATCCACTATTGCAACAAAAAAACAACCGACACTTGTGGTGTCGGCTGTTTTTTGGCAGCGGAACAAGGATTCGAACCTTGACAATACGAGTCAGAGTCGTAGGTGCTACCGTTACACAATTCCGCTATATCAATATTCAAAAATAGCACCCAAAGTGCCGTATGCCTTGAATTCCAATACCCGCCTCTCGGCAGGTGGGTATCCTGCTTCTAACATCAGGCTTTCTGCCCGTAGCAGACGTGCACACAGTTAGTAAGACTTAGATTCCCGGAATCACTTTGTGGGTTTAAAACACAAAGCATTACGAACACCTCAGGACGCTAATATTTCTTAAATTCATAATATCATACCAATATTTTTTTGTAAAGTATAACTTCTTAACGCTTTTTAACATTAACCTATAATTATTAAAGAAAAACCATTAAAACTCATTGTATTCTTATTGTTAAAATGATATTATTAACTAAAATATAATTTTACACTTTGTTCATATTGTTTTCGGGAGGAAATGTAATGAAAAGTAGAAAAATCTTTACCCTAATATCCATCTGTATCGTATCTGTACTAATCTTTAGCGGGTGTTCTACCGGGTTATTAGATCCTTCTTCACCTGTAGGTTTAGAACTTTGGCATTACTATAACGGACCTCAAAAAGAAGCATTCGATAATCTCGTAAATGAGTTTAACGAAACCGTAGGGCGAGAAAAAGGCATTGTAGTAGAGGCCTTTAGCCAAGGTAGCACCGCCGATTTGCTGACTAAACTAACAGATTCCGTTAACGAAAACGTAGGCGCACAAGAGTTGCCCGATATTTTTGCCGCATACGCAGACACGGCGTTTGAATTAGATGAATTCGGGGTTGTGGCAAACCTCGACAACTATTTTTCAGAAGAAGAACTGGCCGAATATGTTCCTTCATACATAAACGAAGGGCGCTTTGGCGAAGACAATGCACTTAAAATTCTACCCATAGCTAAATCAACCGAAATTTTAACCATCAACAAAACAGACTGGGACATTTTTGCAAATGATACCGGCACTACAACAGAAGAGTTGTCTACAATAGAAGGCATAACCTCCGTTTCTCAAAAATACTACGAATGGACGGACGCACAAACGCCCGACATTGCAGAAGACGGCAAAATGTTTTTTGGCAGAGATTCTATGGCAAACTATTTTATTGCCGGCATGAAACAACAAGGTTTCGACATTTTTTCCACCCTGCCGACCGGCGAAGTTACCTTTCAATTAGACGAAGCGGCAATGCGCAAATTATGGGATAATTACTACATCCCCTACATCAACGGTTATATCGGAAAACTCGGTAAGTTTTGCACCGACGACGTAAAAACCGGCGACTCGCTCGCCTATGTCGGGTCTACCTCCGGGTCTGCTTATTTCCCAACCGAAGTTTCACTAAGCGATACCGAAAGCTATCCGATAGAAGCGCTTGTCTTGCCTAATCCTTGTTTCGACGGCTTGCCCCGCATCAGCATTCAGCAAGGAGCGGGAATGGTTGTAACCAAATCCGACGAAAAAACAGAATACGCCGCAAGCGAATTTTTAAAGTGGTTTACTTCCGCCGAGCAAAACATTGGTTTTGTTTCGTCTTCCGGTTATATACCCGTTAAAACAGAGTCAAACAACCGCACATTTATAGAAGAGTCTTTTGCTACCCAATCAAGTTTGACTCCCGTTCTTGTAGATTCTGTTCTTGTTTCCGTAGATCAAGTTAATTCAGACGAAATGTATACCAACAGTGCCTTTGTAAACGGCTTTAGTGCACGAAACGTGCTCGAATATTCGCTGTCTGACAAAGCCGCCGCCGATAGGGCAACGGTTGTTGCCGCATTAAAAGGCGGTAGTGGCAGAGAAGAAGCGGTTGCACCATTTTTAACCGATGAAAACTTCTCGTCTTGGCTTGTCGATTTGACTATAGCATTAGAAGAAACTCAGCAATAAAAAACCGGCGACTCAGCAAGGAGTAGTAATACCCATGGATGCTAATAAAACAGTAAATACTTCCAAGAGAATTGAAAAAAGCAGGCCGATAGTACACCGTTTTATTATTCCGATTTTAACTATTTTAGCATTGCAATCGCTTACTTTCATTGCCGTGTTATTATATTCGGGTGCAATCGACCAACTTGACCAAAATTCTTTTCGTCTATTGTCTCAACAAACATACAACCGAGAGAATATTTTAGAAAACCAAATGGTTACAGATTGGTCTTCCATTACCGGCACACAAGAGATTATTACACAAACATTTGAAACAATCGTCACTCAAAATGGCGAAGATTTCGACAACATAAGCGACGAAACTTCGATAGAAGTATTAGATGCCGTAATGGACGAAATGTTGCTCACACTGCGTGCATCAGACGTTACCGACGTGTTTGTGGTTTTAGAATGCGACCCGGACTCTATTGAAAAGAAAGGCATTCACATAACAGATTCCGCCCCTACAACAAACTCTGCGACAAACGCAGACTTGTCCATCGTTTGCGCGCCTACGTCTATCACTAAGAATTTTGATATTTCTTTAAGCAGTTATTGGCAACCGACTTTTACTCTCGATCCAACGAATCAAAATTATGCTTTTTATTACAAACCTCTTGATGCGGCAAAAGAACACCCCGACTATGAGACTTCAGACTTGGCCTATTGGTCTCCCCCTTCTGCAATAGATTCAGACACATATAATTCTCGAATTTCTTATTCTGTTCCACTCAGAGCAAGTGACGGAACAGTGTTTGGAATTCTCGGAACAGCCCTAACAATAGACTACTTTGTTTCAAACTTGCCCTACGAACAAATCGGGTTTGAAAACAAAGGTTCATTCATACTCGGTAAAACAAAAAACAACAATTATTCGGAAATAGAAGTGTTGTTGTCAAGTGGTCCTACAGCAACCTATTTGTTTGGCGGCGCACCCTTCATAGAGGCTAATGATGTAGACGTTTCTTCGGACGAAACCATATTTTCGCTGACCCCACTTTCGCATATAGACGACTCGGTATACACGAGTATTTTACCCATCCGATTATACAATTCAAACACACCATTTGAATCGGAAAATTGGCTATTGCTTGGCGTTTTAGAAGAAGCCTACTTGCTTTCTTCTTCTTCCCAAATAACCAACGTTTCGTTATTTTCCACCTTGCTTTCTGTCATACTTGCAATTGTTGCCGCCTTCCTTATAAGTATGCGTGTAACAAAGCCAATTTCTTCTTTGGTTCAAACCATGCAGGAAAATCAAGCATCTTTAAGCTTTAAAAAAACCAACATATTAGAAATAGACCGCCTTGCAGACACCATAGTCCTGCTCAACAAAGAAGCCTCGGATTCGGCATCGCGCTTGTCTCAAATTCTTGATGCAACCGATATTTCAATAGGTGCTTACGAATATGAAAATGGCGCAGAATATGTTTATGTTGCCGGCAAATTTTTCTCGCCGTTTTTGCGCAAGGAAAAAACAAAGCTAACCATCGGCGAATTTAACAAATTCATAAATTCCATATCTCACCTTTTGGTCGAACAAACCGAAGAAAACTCAAAGATTTATTCGCTCATTGATGCCGAAAACAACCATATCTGGTTGCGCCTAAAAAACATCTGTATTAAAGATAAGCAAATAGGCATACTAACAGACATAACCCAAGAAACATTGGAAAAACAACGTATTCAATATGAGCGTGACTACGATTTATTAACAAACCTAATGAACAGAAGGGCTTTTCATGCAACCGTAAAAGAATTATTTAAAAATACCGACAACCTCAAAGTTTCGGCATTTATGCTTTGGGACCTCGACAACTTAAAGTCCATAAACGACACATACGGCCATAATTCGGGAGACGACTACATAAGAAATGCGGCAAACATATTGCAACATTTCCAATCGTATAAAAACACCGTTGTGGCAAGAATGTCGGGAGACGAATTCTACGTATTCTTATACGGCTATGAATCTAAACAAGAAATTCAAGAAATTGTTTCGAAAATTCATCATAAATTCGGTGAGTTTGTGTTTGAATTACCCAACAACAAAATCACAAAAATCAGAGTATCGGCCGGCATTGCCTGGTATCCGGATGACGCAACCGAATACGACAACCTAATAAAGTATGCCGATTTTGCCATGTATACCGCTAAAAACAACGACAAAGGAACGCTTGCATTGTTTGATCGTACTCTCTACGAGAAAGATTCTTTCCTCTTAGACGCAACGGAAGAGCTTCATAATATAATTGAAAACAACTTAATCAACTATGCGTTCCAACCCATAATTTGCGCCGCAACCGGCAAGATTTTTGCACACGAAGCTTTGATGCGGCCACAAAGCGAAACTTTGCGTTCCCCCTTAGATGTGTTACGCATTGCAAGGGAGCAATCTAAATTAGGTGAAATAGAACGAATTTCGGTGTTCCGCTCGTTAGATTGCTTCATGAAAACCGAAGCCATCAAAACAGACTGCAAATTGTTTATAAACACGCTGTCCAATCAAATATTGTCTGCATCCGATGTTGAGTTATTTGCATTAAAATATAAAGACCACCTTTCTCGTTTGGTATTCGAGTTTCTTGAATCGGAAAAAATGCAAGAGCATTATGCCTTAAGAAAGATAGATTACGCAAGCAAGTGGGGCTCGGAAATTGCAATAGACGACTTTGGCACAGGCTACAACAGCGAATCTATTTTGCTTGCGGTACGTCCGCAATATGTTAAGATAGACATGTCTTTAATCCGCAACATTGACACCGACAAAAACCGGCAGATAATGTTGCAAAACTTCATCGGCTATCTTAAAAAGGTAGGCACAAAAGTTGTGGCGGAAGGGGTTGAAACCAAGGCCGAGTTATACACTTTGCTTTCATACGGTGTAGATTACCTTCAAGGTTATTATTTTGCAAAACCGCAATTTACTCCTGTCACAACCATAGAACACGAAAGCGACATTGTCGATTATTACAAACAATAATTAATGTATGCCAACATAAGCATAGGGTTTGTTTTATATTCAAATTTATGATATCATATGGGGTGTTGAAAAAGTCCGATTAATGAAATTATAACTTTTTTCAACACGCCCCATCTATTATAAGGAGAGGTATTATGGCAATTAACCCTGTACAAACTATCGCACAAAACAAGCTGCTACTTCTATATTTACTATGCAATTGCGGCGTTGAGCTGTCTGAATTGCAGGTTATGCGTATTATGAGCGAGCTCGATTGTATGCAGTATTTTGATTTAAAAGAAAGTTTATTCGAGTTAGAGCAAAATAACCAAATATATTCTCATCCTTCATCTCGTTCGCCCTTATACGGTGTCACGCCAAGCGGAAAGCAAATGATAGAAGTCTTAAAAAAAGATTTACGATTGTCTTTGCGAAACGAGATAGACGAATATTTAAAAACACACCGAGAAGAACTCAAAAAAGAGTCTCAGTTGGTCGGTCGCTATATTAAATTAGGAGAATCGGAATATCGGGTTACTTTAAACATACTCGAGCAAGATTTAGCCGTTTTTGAACTGAACATCACAGTATATTCAAGAGAACAAGCACAAGAAATGGTAAATAAATGGAAAGACAACGCAATTTCTTTATATAAAGACATCACTGCCCGTCTTTCATAATAATTTACTTGTTTTCTTTATTACCATAAGCCGCCAAATAAAAAGAGCCGCACAAAACAAGCAGGCCTTTTTTTTGTTTAGATGCTTTTAGCGCTTCATCGTATGCCTTTTTAGGTTCTTCAATTATTGTCGCATCGTCAAAATACTTTGCCACTTCGTCTGCCTTCATTCCCCTGTTTTTGTCTGCGCAGGTAAGAAAAACGCTGTCTGCAAAGCCTTTTATTTGCATTGCCACCGTTTTTATGTCTTTGTCTTGCATTGTTGCAAAAAGAACGGTGATGTTTTTACCCTTAAATTGTGATTTTATTATATTATTTAATTCTATCATAGAAGATTCATTATGAGCGCCGTCTATTAATACGTCGTCTCGCAGTTGCGCCCTCGCAACCATCTCGGTGCTCTTAATTCCACTTATAATAATATCTTTTTGCACACCCAAATGCACGGCTACCATTATTGCCAAGCAAGCATTATTAATTTGTGCCGGCGAAATCGAATTTATTTGCACGTTTTGAAATTTTAATCCGCCATATTCAAAAGAAAACTTCTGCACACCAAAATTTGAATCAAGCACGGTTATATTTCCAGCGTCTAACACATAAAGCTTCGCATTTTTGCGCACGCAAGTTTCTTCAATTACGTCCATGACTTCTTTTTTTTGAGGATATGAAAACACAACACCGTTCTTTTTAATTATGCCACACTTTTCGTAGGCTATCTCTTCAAGAGTATCCCCCAATTCCGCCATGTGGTCGTAACCTATCAGCGTGAGTATTTGTATTTTTGCATCAACCATGTTTGTCGGGTCTTTTCTGCCACCCAAACCTGTTTCCATGACAGCATAATCAACCTTGTTGT
>CAYJNC010000103.1:0-6837 GCA_964371185.1 uncultured Christensenellaceae bacterium | reverse complement strand
GGTCTGTGTCTACCTTGTTTTCAATTTTAATGATGTCTTTTCGACCCATTCTTCCGCTTTTTACATTCTTGATAATTGCAACACTCACGTCTATTTTGTCTAAACCCAAATAGTTGTATATATCCATGCTTTTTCCGGCTTTTATGTGGTCTATTACCACGCCTCTTTCAATGCTGTCTATACTAAGCATATTAATTCACCCCCAACATAGTCATAATAAGCGCCATGCGCACAAATTTTCCAAATAAAACCTGTTTAAAATAAACCGCCCTTTTATCATTATCCACCTCTGTGCTTATTTCGTTGACACGTGGCAAAGGGTGCATTACTATCATGTCTTCTTTCGCCAACGTCATTTTTTTGGCGTCTAAGATGTAACTGTCTCTAAGTCGCAAATAATCTTCCTCGTTGAAAAAACGCTCTCTTTGCACACGAGTCATGTATAACACATCGAGTGTTGAAATAACGTCTTCTAAACGTTCGTGTTGAGTGTACGAAACATTTTTGTTGTTTTTCAGAACATCTTCTTTAACATATCGCGGAACTTTCAACTCGTTTGGCGAAATAAACACAAATTTTATGCCGGAATAACGAGAAAGCGCACGTATCAACGAATGCACGGTTCTGCCGAATTTAAGGTCTCCGCACATACCGACCGTAAGGTCATTAAAATGCCCCTTTAACGAACGGATTGTCAGCAGATCCGTAAGCGTTTGTGTGGGGTGCTGGTGTCCGCCGTCTCCAGCGTTTATTACGGGTATGTTAGAATGCATAGAGGCAACAAGTGCCGAACCTTCTTTAGGGTGTCTCATTGCAATGATGTCTGCATAACACTCGACCGTCCTAACTGTGTCCGCAACACTTTCACCTTTTGCCGCCGAGCTGTTGTCGGCACCCGCAAAGCCTATGACACTGCCGCCAAGCTCTAACATTGCGGCTTCAAAGCTTAGCCTTGTCCTTGTAGAAGGCTCAAAAAAAAGTGTCGCCAACTTTTTACGTTCACACACTTTTGCATACGCGTCTTTATTCTCCATTATTTTTTCTGCCAAGTCGAGCATGTTGTCGAGCTCTGACGTAGTGATATCAAGTGGGTCTAACAAATGTTTCATTTTCACTATACTCCTATAAAAAAATAGCCATTCTTTTAACATACAAAGAAAGGCTTGCTTAAAAAAACAACTATTTGCCTTATCAGTATCTCTGTACCAATTTAAAGGTTATTATTTATTTTACTATAAAACAAAAGAATTAACAACCGCAACAATAAAAAATTATATATTAAACACATCCCAAAACAAACGAAGGAGATCTATCTCGCTGTGAAACTCTTCCGTTGTTTGGCCTTCTTCCCAAAAAAGTTCGCCTTGAAAAGATGTACACTGCCTATATTTAACACACAATACAAAGTTTGCCTTCTTACCTCTTATTTTTTCTACTTCGACTACATCCGAATTTTGCGGTTCGTCGGAGTCATTTTCCATTGCATCTCGGGCTTGCGTGTTTTCGTTTTTGTTAAAGCTCCGCTTTGTTTCAGAGGCCCGAGGCCCTTTTGTTGCATCTAAGGTTTTGTCTAACAATAATAATAACTGTTCGACTCCAAAAAACTCTTTTTCGCCGGATCCACTTACGTAAATACGTCCGTTGTCTTGTGTATCCATACATATCTCTATTCTATTACGTCTCCAGCTCATTTGCCCCCTCCTTCACAATGATGTATATAAACATTTTCTGTACAACCCTTCGTTAGATGGTTATGTTTTCAAACACTACCGCAGAAGCATATTTAAAATCTAAACGCAATTTTTTCATCCTTGCCTTATTGTAAAAACTCTCACGTATTCTGCTCGCAACCAAACCACAATTTTCGTAGTTGATGTCGGGCAACAAAATAACATACTGAGTGCTTGAATATCTTGCAAAAACATCTTCTGCGCGCAAAGTGTCTGAGATTACACTTTGCAGATAGCCGAAAAGCTCTGCTAAACGCTCCCCTGTTTTTGGCAATTCGCCATTGTTTTCACGAAGTGTACACAACATTAAAAAAACAGATTTGCCGGATCTTTCCATGCTTCTTACTATCACATGAAAAATTCTGGAAAATTCGTATATAGTGCATTCGTAAGCACCTCTCATGTCATTCATTTCACATATACTGTTTCTTACTTCGTTAATGCCCTCTACAACATTTTCGTTGCTTGTGTACAGGCGTTTCATCAGGTCTTGAAGAGAATCCGGCGGTGCTACGCCAAAATCGTTGAACAAACGTTGGCAAGTAATTTCATAAACTCGTGTCGCCTCGCTATGTTGGTTGTCTTCGTACAGTACTTGAATATAACGCAAATAAATGTCTTCTTCGTGTGGATAAAGCTCGTATGCACGTGCAAAATAGTTTGCCGCCGGCCCGTAATAATTATATTTTTCAACTTGCTTCCAAAAAATATCCAGGCAAGCAAAATATTTTCTTTGGTAATAAACCATTAGTTCATTAACCCAATATTCAGACAAATAACCACCTAAAAAATCACCCTTATATAAATCTAAGGCTGCAGTACAGTTATCCCATATTTTTTCATCGTCGGTAGATTCTTTGGCCGCTTTTAAATACGACTCAAAAACATCAAAGTCGGTATCGTTGTTCCACTCTAAACAATATGAACCACTCTTATAGTAGATAGATGCACGTTTACTTTCGTCCGGTTCAAAATCAACAAGCATTTTTCTAAGACGGTAAACCAAATTTTTGTATACGGCCTTTGGGTTTTCGCATTCTTCGTCTACCAACATACTGCTGACAAGCCTGTCGCTCAAAACTTGTTTTCCGGGTTGGCACAAAATATATACGAGAAGTTGCAGCGGCTTGTTGCTCTTGATTTTCGCACCTTGAAACAGAATTTCGTCTCCTCGCAAAATACGGAAATCGCCCAAAAGCTGAACAATTACATTTGCCGTATCTCCCATTGCATACTCCTTTGTTTAGTAATTAATAAAATATTATAAGTTTAGCAACATTATACCATATTTATACAATGTTGCCAATTAAAATTGTATTTTTTTATTAATTTCCGTTTGAAAGTCGAATAGTAAACGTGCTCCCTTCTCCCATAACACTATTTATCTGAATTTCTCCTGAATAAAGTGCCGCAATATGCTTTGCTATAGCTAAACCTAACCCGGTTCCTTCAACTGTTGCCCCGCCTGCATTGGTAGCGCGGTAAAACCGTTCAAACACCCTACTTATTTCATCTTCTTCAATCCCGATGCCCGTGTCTGCAATTTCTATGTACACATTCTTTTCGTCTTTTGATAAAGTTATGTCTACCTTTCCACCTTGCTTATTATATTTGATCGCATTATCACAAAGGTTTAACACAAGCTCTTTTATCCTGTTTTCATTTGCAACCAAAACAGCATTACCCGAAATTGTTATTTCAACATCTTTTTTTGCCGCTTTTTGTTCTAACAATTTTTTAACCTCGCCGGCAATTTTGTTGATATCGACATTGTCTAAGGCTTCGTCCATTGCTATTTGCTCTAACTCGGACAACTGCAATGTATCGTTAATGAGCCTCATGAGCCTGCCCGACTCGTCTGTAATACGGTTTGCATACTTAACGACATCTTCTTTTGAGCTTACCATGTTATTTGAAATCAACTGGGCGTATCCGTCTATCGAGGTCAGCGGAGTTTTTAACTCGTGCGATACATTCGCAACAAAGTCTTTGCGTACTTTTTCGGATTTTACTAATTCGGTCACATCTGTTATCAGAACAAGCATTCCGTCTCCACTTCTGTTAAAGGCTTCTTCCGAAACTATGCTTGTTATGTATCTGAATGTTTTCCCGGAAAAATCGTCTTGCACATCAAAAGTAAGATTTCTACGTTTGTTAAAAGATTCGTCTAATTGTTTTAACACTTCTCTTTTGCGTACAAAATGCAATATGTTCACATTTCCGATTTCTTCGCCTACATTAAATATTTGCCTTGCCGCAGCATTTATAAGTAAAACGTCTTGATCTTTGTCGAGTATCAACATGCCTTCTTTGATGTTGTCTAATATGAGCGCAGACTTTTTGTTTTCTTGCTTGGCATTTTTTATATATCTGTTCATACGTGCAGATAAGTCTTGGAAAATTTGTGCAAACTCTGACAATTCTTCGTATTTGCTTTCAACAATTATTTCTTTTGTTTCGCCGTCTAAATAACTATGCACAGACTCTTCAACACGTCTCAAAGGCAATAATATCCCTTTTGCAAACCGACTCGCAAACACAAGCGCTATCACCGTCAACACAATAAACATGATAATGCTAACCGGCAAAGACTGGTAGGTAAATTCCCTTGCCCTATTAAGCGGCATTGCGGTCCTTAACACCAAACCATTGCTCATCACTTTTGCAACATACATAGTTTCTATTCCGGTAGATTCAGAACTCCTGACGGCTGTACCAAAACCACCTTCTTCCGCCTCTATAACTTCTTCTCTGTTAGCATGATTTTCAAGATCAACAGCATTTTTTTCCGAATCCGCAACCACCACGCCGTCGCTATTTATAAACGTTACACGCAATTCTTGAGAAAATGCGGTAGCATATTCATCGGCAACTTTCTGGTAGTCAACATCTTGACCCGTAATCGAAAGCTCTATCGCACGTATGTCTCCCCTTAACGCTTCTGTGGTTGATTGTTGATACGCATTTTGAAAACTGCCGATAGAAACTAACAATGTAACTATTTGCGAAATCAATAAAATACATACAATCAATAATACTATTCTCTTTTTCAATATCTCAACTCCCTATATACTCACAATTATTTCACGTTGCTAAACTTCAAACTCATAACCTACACTGCGTATGGTTTTTATGTAATTGCTTGCCTCACCTATCTTCTGCCGCAATGTTTTTATATGCATATCAACAGTGCGCGTTTCTATGTCGGCGTCAATATTCCATACTTCGTTTAAAATCTTGTCTCTTGTTAAAACGATGCCTTCGTTTTTCATAAAATACTTTAACATCTCAAATTCTTTGTATGTTAAAGTAACTTTTTCCTCGTTTACATAAACGCTATGAGACGCAACATCTAAGCGTATTATGCCTGCTTTCAGCATGTCTGAATTTTTTGTGTTTACCGCCCGCCTAAGCACCACCTTGACCCGTGCAATAAGTTCTAACACCCCAAAAGGCTTAGAGATATAATCTTCGGCACCCATTTCAAGGCCGGTAACTTTGTCTATTTCGGTATTCTTGGCGGTTAAAAATATGACAGGTATGGTAACCCCTGCATTTTTTAGCCTTTTGAACATCTCAATACCGCTCATGCCCGGCAACATAATGTCTACCATCAACAATGAAAAGTTGTTTTCTTGCTGTTTTAAATCTTCTAAGAACAACTCTGCGCTTTCGTACACCAGCGTTTCAAACCCTGCCGATAACAACGTACATCTAATAAGTTCGCGTACCGAATCGTCGTCTTCAATTATACCGATATATGGCATATTTACCTCCGTTTTTGTGTTGCTGTATGACTACAAAATTTGTTCATTCTTATGAACACCGGTAACCGCAAAAATTGTCCACTCTGCGATATTCTCGGCGTGGTCGCTTATACGCTCTAAGTATTTTATTATCATCAAGCAATCTACAGTATTGTCTATTTGTTTTTCGTCTTTAATTACCGAGCTAACCAATTCGTGCTTAGCTGTATTAAAAAGTTCGTCTTGTTCGTCGTCTAATTTGATAACCTTTTCCGCAAGTTCGGTGTCAGACTTTACATAGCTGTCTACCGCCATGCGCACCATGTCTATTGCAAGCCTACCCATTTTATTCATTGTCAAAGGTTTGTCGCAATTAGGCTCCTCGCAAAGATGCATTGTAATTTCTGCAATGTCGGCCGCCTGATCACAAATTCTTTCTATGTCTGTTATCATCTTCAACGCCGTAGAAATTGCACGCAAATCCTTTGCAACCGGTTGTTGTTTCATAATAAGTTTCATAGACTTGCTTTCAATTTGTCGTGCCATTGCGTCTACTTTATAGTTGTCTTCAAAAACTCTTTTTGTTAACTCAACATTGTAAGTGCTCAGCACTTCCATGGCATTCTCTATTGCGGACTCCGCAACCGACCCCATACGAATAAGGTCTAAGTTTAAATTTTCCAATTCATTTTCAAATCTGCTTCTCATAATAATCCCCCATTAACCGAATCTACCTGTAATATAATCTTCCGTGCGTTTGTCTTGCGGCGAACCGAAAATTTGGTCTGTTTGGTTATACTCAACCATCTCACCGAGCAAGAAAAATGCAGTTTTATCTGATATACGAACCGCCTGTTGCATGTTGTGCGTTACTATTACAACCGTGTATGATTTTTTTAATTCACTCATCAAATCTTCAACTTTTGTTGTTGAAATAGGATCGAGCGCAGAGGTTGGCTCGTCCATCAATATAATTTCGGGCGAAACCGCTATTGCCCTTGCAATACACATTCTTTGTTGTTGCCCACCCGAAAGTGAAAGTGCACTTTTTTTAAGTCTGTCGTGCACCTCGCCCCAAAGTGCCGCACCTTTTAAGCTTTCTTCCACAATTCCGTCTAATTCCGATTTATTCTTGACCCCATGGATACGCGGACCATATGCTATGTTGTCATAAATACTCATCGGGAAAGGGTTGGGCTTTTGAAACACCATGCCAACTTTTTTCCGAAGAACCGTAACATCTACTTTTGGGTCGTATATGTTTTCGTTATCCAGCAAAACTTCGCCTGTTATTTTAACGCCTTCTACCAAATCATTCATACGGTTAAGTGTTTTTAAATATGTAGATTTACCGCACCCCG
>CAYJNC010000102.1:0-6838 GCA_964371185.1 uncultured Christensenellaceae bacterium | reverse complement strand
TTTTTTGGTGTACCCGAGAGGATTCGAACCTCCGGCCTCAGGAGTCGGAGTCCTGCGCTCTATCCAACTGAGCTACGAGTACATAACATATTGATATGTTTAACTATGTAGTATATAATAACATAGTATGTGCATATAATTCAATCTTAAATATTTCGTGCTTTATTCGGCAACGGGAAGAAGAGCTTTGCGCATATGCGGTTTTATTATAAATGGGGGGAACACTATTTAGATTTAATTATCGTTTTACGATAGTTGCATTTTTGTAGGAGGAAAGATGGAAGTATTGCATGGAATTTGTTTGGCGGTCACTATTATACTGATGGTGTTAAGCGCACCGCTCATGGGATGGGTTGTGTTGTCGGTAATACCGGCATATTTCAAGAAAGATCCTTTCAAAAAGAAAAGAATGAAGGTTTGTGAAAGAAAAGATATTATTCACAGGTTTGCAATAATAATTTGTGCACGTAATGAAGAAGAGGTTATCGGCAATTTAATAGACAGTCTAAACGAACAGGATTACCCTAAGGATAAATATAAAGTATTCGTGATAGCGGATAATTGTACAGATAGTACGGCAGAAGTTGCAACAAAACACGGTGCAATAGCTAAGTCAAGAAACAACAACAAGGAAGTAGGCAAGGGTTATGCGCTAACATACGGCATAAATTGGATCACAACAGAATATAAAGGCGAGTTCGATGCCGTTTGTGTTTTTGATGCGGATAATTTAGTTGGAAAAGATTTCCTAAAAGAAGCAAACGAGAAATATTGTACGGGTGCACATGTAGTTTTAGGGTACAGAGACACAAAAAATATCCACGATTCTTGGGTAAGCGAAAGCTATGCAATTTACTGGTGGATGATGATGCGCCTATATAATTTGGCGAGATACAGATGGGGTCTTTCGGGAATGGTTGGCGGAACAGGCTTTACATTCTTGATTTCTGCATTAAAAGACGGGAAATGGCAAACGAAATCGTTAACCGAAGACATAGAATTTTCAATACAACAAATTTGCATGAAACATAGAATAGTGCCTGCGAGAAAAGCGATTTTTTACGATGAACAGCCGGTGAGTTTTTCGGTTTCTGTAAAACAAAGGGCAAGATGGTTGACGGGTGGAATACAGTGTATACCGCTATACATAAAACAAGCAATAGGTTTAATTCGTGAAGGGAATAAGCAAGTGTGGGACGTTTTGTGGTATTTGTTCTTCATGGTGTGGGCAGGGCTTAATTTGGTGATGATAGTCGCCATGATAGGAACAGTGTTGCTAAACCCCATATTACAGCCATATGCTCCGCAGTTGATAATATTTGGTTTTGTGCTAAATTACGCAACTTTGCTTTTTGTGGCGGGGTCGGCGGTTGTCCTTGAGAAAAAAGGTATAAAGAATATGTTGCGTGGCTTGCTAACCTACCCCATATTTATTATGTCTATGATGGTAATTGCAACGGGTGTGCTTATCCGTCCGAGTAAAACATGGGTTCCGATAAAGCACAACAGCAGTGTTACAATAGCACAAAGAGAATCGGAATAAAAAATACAGATACGAACGGGGTTTAATGAATGAATATAGTGGTTTTGGCAGGCGGACTCAGCACCGAACGAAATGTTTCTTTGTCTTCGGGAGCAATGGTTCTGGAAGCGTTGAAAAACAGCGGACACAGGGCTGTGTTGATAGATTCTTATTTAGGGACAGAACAAGTTCCCCAAAATATTTATGATTTGTTTACCGATGTGAAAGAAACAAACAACATTACGGTTTCGCAGGAAATACCTAATGTTGATGAAATCAGAAAAAGCAGGAAAGACTATAAAACGGGCGATATTGGCCCAAATGTTATCGATATATGCCGTGCGGCAGACATAGTATATATGGGGTTGCATGGTGAGGACGGCGAGAACGGAAGAATGCAGGCTTTTTTTGACATTCTAAACATTAAATACACGGGTGACGGATATTTTGAAAGCGCAATCGCCATGAATAAAACGGTCACAAAACAGTTGGTACAAAACGCCGGTGTGCGTGTGCCCAAAGGGAAATCATTTTTTGCAGGGCAAGATTTTACCACCGCAAAAGAAATAGGTTTTCCGATGATAGTAAAACCGTGTTCGGGAGGGTCGAGCATTGGGGTCACTATTGTAAACGATGAAAAAGAGAGGCAGAAAGCGTTTTTATCGGCGTTTGAATATGAAGACGAGGTTGTTGCGGAAGAATATGTTGAGGGCAGAGAATTTTCCGTCGGCGTGTTAGGAGACATGGTTTTGCCTCCGATAGAGATAATTCCAAACGAAGGATTTTACGATTACGCCCATAAATATCAGGCAGGGTGGACAAAAGAAGTTTGCCCGGCAGATTTGACGGCAAATCAAGAAAGTAAAATGAAAGAGCTTACAAAAAGAGCTTTCGATGCCTTACGGCTTTGCGTGTATGGGAGGGGAGAGTTTATTATGGATAAAAACGGCGAAATGTTTTTCCTTGAAATGAACACATTGCCCGGCATGACTCCGACAAGTTTGTTGCCGCAAGAGGCGCAGGCGGTGGGTATTTCATACGAACAGCTTTGCAACAGGGTAATAGATTTATCTTTGGCAAAATACAAGGGGTAACGATGACAAACTTAATATTAGGGCAAGTTGTAGACGCTTGTGAAGGCAAATATTTCGGGGACGAATCTGCGTTAAAAAAACAAGTCGAAGGAATTGTGATAGACAATCGCAGTGTTTTAGAAGGTTTTTTGTTTGTACCCATAAAAGGCGACAGGTTTGATGGGCACGAATTCATAGAATCTGCATATGATGCAGGTGCGCTTTGTTGTCTGAGCGAAAACGAAATAGAGGGCCGTCCGTATATTTTAGTTAAGTCTACCCAACTTGCATTGCAAGAAATTGCAAAATACTACAGGCAATTGTTTGATTTGTGCGTGATAGGCATAACCGGCAGTGCCGGCAAGACCACAACAAAAGAGATGATAGCATCTGTTTTGTCGCAAAGGCTGAATGTTTTGAAAACACAAGGAAACTTTAACAACCAAACGGGTGTTCCGCTTACTCTTTTTAGGCTAAAAAAAGAAAACACGGCGGCGGTTGTTGAGATGGGGATGAACCATTTTGGCGAGATAGAAGCGTTGTCTAAGATGGCACAGCCGAATTTTTGTTTTATCACAAACATAGGAACGGCACACATAGAGCATCTTGGTTCAAGAGAAGGCATTTTCGAGGCGAAGTGCGAGATGATGGCGCACATGAAAAAAGGTGGCAAGGTTTTTGTTAACGGTGACGACAACTTACTTGCGACGTTAAAGCAACAAAGGGATGACGTTATTACATACGGTTTGTCGGAAGATAACGATTATTACGCTAAAGATATTACCGAAAAAGGTTTGCAAGGCAGTGAATTTAGCGTGGTTTACGGGGGCGGAGAGTTTAAAGTTTTTGTGCCCGCACCCGGAAAATATATGATACTTAATGCGTTGGCGGCCGTTTGCGCCGGGGTAGCCTTAGGATTATCGGAAGAAGAGATTGCAAATGGTATAAATACGTTTGAACCGGTTGGGCAAAGAATGCGTATAGCACACGATAATCGCCCGGTGGTGCTAAGTGATGTGTATAATGCCAACCCGAACGCAATGAAAGAGGCGATAGACGTTTTGTGCATGGCGAAAGGCAGAAAAGTGTGTGTTCTGGGAGACATGTTAGAGTTAGGCGAGCATTCTGCGGATTTACACTTGGAAGTGGGCGAATATGCGATTAAAAAAGGCGTAGATTTATTGCTATGCGTGGGCGAACATTCGGCAAAGATTGCACAAGGCGCAAACGAAGCCGGCGGAAAAGCCGTTTGGTACGGCACTCAAGAAGAATTAAAAGAACAATTATTTAAACATATTGAAAAAGAAGATTTTGTTTTGGTAAAGGGCTCTCGGGGGATGCAGCTTGAACAGACTGTGAATCTTTTATTAAACTCAGAAAAATAAATATAAATAAAAAAAGGGTATCTATATGAGAAAGTATACGTTTAAAAACACCTTACATGCTTGTTATTTGGCATATATAAGTCAAGCGATAGTGGTTAATTTAGCGCCACTTTTTTTCGTCATATTTCAAACAAATTTCGACATTTCTTTTGAAATGATAGGCAGATTGGTGCTTATCAATTTTGGAACTCAGCTGATTACAGATGTTATTGCGGTTAATTTTGCAGATAAGATAGGGTATAGAAAGTGCGCTGTTTTTGGCCATTTATGCTGTTTTGTCGGGTTGGTTATGCTAAGCGTGTTGCCAAACATGATGGGTGATCCGTATTCGGGAATGGTTATTTCGGTTGTAATTTACGCCATCGGTGGTGGCTTGATAGAAGTGCTCGTGAGTCCGCTTGTAGATTCGTTGCCCGGCGAGGCAAAAGCCTCTGCAATGAGCCTGCTGCATTCTTTTTACAGCTGGGGGCAAGTTTTGGTTGTTGGGCTTACAACCTTTGTTGTTTGGTTGATAGGCGGAGATTTTTGGTTTGTGTTGCCGGCGGCTTGGGCATTGATACCGCTATATAATTTAATTTTATTTACAAAAGTTCCGATAACAAAAAATTTGCTAAAGGAAGAGAGGACGCCGATTCGTAAATTGCTGACAAGCAAAATGTTTGTTTTAGCCATGTTGCTTATGCTTTGTGCAGGTGCTTCCGAGCAAGTTATGTCGCAATGGGCCTCGATGTTCACCGAAAAAGGCTTAGAAGTATCAAAAATGTTAGGAGATTTATTGGGTCCGTGCCTTTTTGCTGTTTTCATGGGCATCGGACGTGTTATATATGGAATATGGGGGCATAAAATAAACCTCAACAAGGCGATAGCTTTGTGTTCTGTAATGTGCATCGGTTGCTATCTTGTGACTGCGCTGGCATTAAACCCAATAACCGCAATGATGGGCTGTGCGCTGACAGGTTTTGCGGTAAGCCTTATGTGGCCGGGTATGCTTAGCGTGTCGGCTAAAAAATTCCCGCTGGGCGGAACGGCGATGTTTGGTATTTTAGCAATCTGCGGAGACTTGGGCTGTTCTGTCGGCCCGTGGGTTACAGGCTTGGTGGCAGATGTAACGCAAAACTCGAATACTATTGTAAACATGGGTATGCAATTCGGATTAAATGCAGAACAAGTTGGCCTAAGAGTGGGCATTTTAGCGTCTATAATATTCCCGGTAATAATGCTTAGCGGCATACTATTATTGATGTTTAAAACAAGAAAAAATAAGAAAGGTGGAATGATGAATGTTTCGACAGAAGGGTAAATCTTACAAATTAGCAAAAGAAGAGTATAAGAAAATAAAAAATGAGATGGAAGTAAAACTATCGGTGCTACAACAAAAAGTGGTGAACGAAAAAATACCGGTAATCATACTTTTCGAGGGGTTCAGCGCTTCGGGAAAAGGCGGTGTTATCTCGTCTTTAATATTAAACTTTGATCCTCGGGGGTTTAGGGTATATTCTACTCGCGGGGCAAACGAAAAAGAATTGCGTAAACCTTGGTTGGCAAGATTTGCCGAAAAAGCGCCGGAGGCAGGCAGAATTTCGGTGTTTGATCGTGCTTGGTATTCCGGTATGATACAAAAATTGTCGGGCGACGAAGAAGAAGAAACACTAAAAAACGGTTTTGAAGACATAAAAGGTTTTGAAAGACAGCTTGCAGACGACGGCTGTGTGATTATCAAATTTTTCTTGTATATCCCGGAAAAAGAACAAAAAAAGCGGATAGGAAAACTTTTGGCAGACAAAAACACTGCCTGGAGGGTGACGCAAAAAGACATAGAAAAAATGCAACAATACGGCAAAAATTTAGAGCTGTACAAAAAGATATTGGAAAACACCGACAAGCCTCATGCGAGGTGGAATGTTGTTTATGCAAAAGACAAAAAATACACTTGGGCAACTGTTATGCAAACGGTCGCAGAAGAATTAGAACGTGCAATTGCTAATAAGCAAGTTGTAAAAGAGGTTCAGAACCAGGAAAGCAAACCTTATGTCAGCAAGAAGTTCGATCTTCTCCCCACTAAAAAAATTCAAGAATACGACTTGCAAAAAGAAATGGACAAGGACACTTATAAAACCAAGCTAAAAGAGTTGCAAGGAGAGTTACAAGAGCTTCATAATATTATCTATCGTAAAAAGATACCTGTAATCATTTGCTATGAAGGAAACGATGCGGCAGGAAAAGGCGGCAGTATTAAACGATTGGCACGGGCGTTAGATCCGCGCGGTTATGCGGTAAACCCGATTGGTGCACCCACAAAAGAAGAGCTTATGCATCATTATCTGTGGCGGTTTTATAACCGTTTGCCGCTTGACGGGCATATAGAAATATTTGATCGTACTTGGTATGGACGTGTGCTTGTCGAACGTGTAGAAGGTTTTACACCGCCTAATCGAATAGCACAAGCGTACAACGAAATAAACGAATTTGAAAGTTCGCTTAAAAGATGGGGTGCAGTGCTCATTAAGTTTTGGTTGGCAATAGACAAAGACGAACAGCTAACGCGGTTTAAGGCAAGGGAAGACTCGCCCGAAAAACGTTGGAAGATAACCGACGAAGACTGGCGCAACAGAGAAAAGTGGGACGTTTACACAGATGCGGTGAACGACATGCTGCAATACACAAACACAACCTATGCGCCTTGGACGGTCGTTGAATCTAATGTGAAATACTATGCACGCATAAAGACTTTAGAAACGATTTTGGCGGCAATACGGGAAAGAATATAAAAAATATCTATTAAAAAAGGGCAAAAAATAAATTTCAGAGCGTCAATAAACCCGGCAACCGCAAAAATTTATTTAAGATTAAATGAATTT
>CAYJNC010000101.1:0-6841 GCA_964371185.1 uncultured Christensenellaceae bacterium | reverse complement strand
TTTCGGCTATGATATTGCAAAAACTTAAAAAAGATGCCGAAGAATACATGGGTTCGGCTGTAACACAGGCTGTTATCACCGTACCGGCATATTTCAGCGATGCTCAAAGACAGGCAACAAAAGACGCAGGCCGTATTGCCGGCTTAGACGTTTTACGTATTGTAAACGAGCCTACAGCGGCGGCACTTGCTTACGGCCTTGACAAAGACAACAGCCAAAAAATATTGGTATACGATTTGGGCGGCGGCACATTTGACGTTTCGTTGCTTGAAATTGGCGACGGCGTAATAGAAGTTCTTGCAACAAACGGTAACAACCGTTTGGGTGGCGATGACTTCGACGACAAAGTTGTAGAATGGTTGGTTGCCGAGTTTAAGAAAACAAGCGGCATAGATTTATCTGCCGACAAGATTGCTATGCAACGTTTAAAAGAAGCGGGCGAAAAAGCAAAAATAGAGCTTTCGGGCGTTATGCAAACAAACATCAACCTACCGTTTATTACGGCAGACGCAACAGGTCCTAAGCATCTTGACTTAACATTGTCACGAGCAAAATTCGACGAATTAACGGCCGACCTTGTAACAAAAACAGAAGGCCCGACAATAAGTGCCATGAAAGACGCAGGCGTTGCAAACGCTGACATAGACAAAATTATTTTAGTTGGTGGTTCTTCAAGAATACCGGCTGTTCAAGAAATGGTTAAACGCATCACCGGCAAAGAACCTTTCAAGGGCATCAACCCGGATGAATGTGTTGCTATGGGTGCCGCTATACAGGCAGGCGTTTTAAGCGGTGAAGTAAAAGACGTATTATTGTTAGACGTTACTCCCCTTTCCCTCGGTATCGAAACAATGGGCGGTGTTTCTACAAAACTTATAGACAGAAACACAACAATCCCGGCTAAAAAGAGCCAAGTGTTCTCGACAGCCGCTGACGGACAAACAAGCGTTGAAATTCATGTATTGCAAGGCGAAAGAGAAATGGCTGCTTACAACAAAACACTCGGCCGTTTCACTTTGACAGGAATTGCACCCGCACCAAGGGGCGTGCCGCAAGTAGAAGTTACTTTCGACATAGATGCAAACGGTATTGTGCACGTTAGCGCAAAAGACATGGGCACGGGTAATTCTCAAAACATTACTATCACAGCATCAACAAACCTGTCGGACGAAGACATCGACAAGGCTGTTAAAGAGGCTGAACAATATGCTCAGGAAGATAAAGAACGCAAAGAAGAAGTTGAAGTTAAAAACAACGCAGACAGCTTAATCTACCAAACAGAAAAAACACTTAAAGATTTAGGCGACAAAGTTTCTGCAGACGACAAGAAAAAGTTAGAAGAAGAAGTAGAAGCCTTAAAAGAAACAGCAAAACAAGGTTCAACAGATTCTATTAAGACGGCAACGGAAAAGTTGCAACAATCTTCGTTCGATGTATTCGGCAAGATTTACCAACAAGAGAGCGCACAAGCCGGCGGACAACCCGGCGGAGCGGGCTTTGATCCGAACTATCAACCCGAAGGCGGAGCAGACGACAACGTTGTCGATGCCGACTATGAAGTGGTAGACGAAGACAAAAAAGAAGACAAAGAAGAGAAATAAGCAACATAAAATAATTTGACTCAGAAAAAAGTCCGAAAAAACCAAAGCGTATTATGCGCTTTGGTTTTCGGGCAAAAAAAGAGGTAGCAATCATTGGCAAAAGATTTTTACGAAACACTGGGTGTTGAAAAAAGCGCAAGTGCAGAAGAAGTTAAAAGTGCGTATCGTAAGATGGCAAAACAATATCATCCCGATTTAAACAAGGGAAACGATGAAGCCGCGCACAAATTTAAAGAGGTAAACGAAGCTTACCAGGTATTATCCGACGACCAAAAAAGGCAACAGTACGACACTTTCGGCCACGAAAATTACACAAACGGCGGTGGTGGTGGCGGCGGCGGTTATTCCGGCGGTGGCGGTTTTTCCGGCTTCGGCGGTTTTTCCGACATATTCGAAAATATTTTTTCGGGCGGTATGAGAGGCCATAGCCACAACGGTCCAAGAAAAGGACAAGACCTTAGGGTGCAGTTGCGTATAACATTTGAAGAAGCCGCTTTTGGCGTGAAAAAAGACATCACGCTAAACAGAACGGAGTCTTGCGACGTTTGCGAAGGAACGGGAGCAAAAGCCGGCACACAAAGAAGAACTTGCCCAACTTGCCATGGCACAGGCCAAGAACAGGTGCAACAAAACACTATGTTCGGTAGCTTTGTTAATGTACAAACTTGCCGTACTTGCGGAGGCGAAGGCAGTATGGCCGATTCACCTTGCGATAATTGCAAGGGCAAAGGCACTGTTACAAAGCAACGTACAATTTCTATAAACGTGCCTTCCGGCATAGACGACGACCAAGTTTTGAGTATGCGCGGAGAAGGAAACGCCGGCAAAAAAGGCGGCCCTCCCGGGGATTTGCAAATTCATGTGTCGGTCAAACCGCACAAAATTTTCTTGCGACAAGGTTACGACTTATATTTAGATTTAACCGTATCTATTGTGCAGGCAACCTTAGGCGACGAAATAGAAGTGCCCACCTTAGACGGCAAAGTGCGTTATAAACTTTCCGAAGGAACACAGCCGGGCATGGTATTTAGGCTAAAAGGCAAAGGAATAAAGCATCTTTCGGGCAACAGAACGGGCGACCTTTATGTGCGCACAAAAGTAGAAGTACCCAAACGCCTAAACGAAAAACAAAAGAAAATACTGCGAGATTTCGGCGACAAAATAAAATCACCGAAAAACGAGTTTACAAAGCCTAAAGATTTAATTTAAGTTTAATAAAAAGTGTAGGTGCAACAACCTACACTTTTTTCACCTATCCCCCGCCATATTTTTTTTGAAACAATAAACTTTATACATCTATAAAAAAGCTCAGCACATTTTTAATTTATTAACAAAATACTATTACCCACAGTGTTTTTATATGTTATAATATCATTAATATTGTCACAAATGAATAATGAAAGAGGTAGTTTTATGGAAGGATATCAAAAAAGGTTTGAACAATGGAAACAGGCACTTTCAAACACAGATTTTCAGGGAGATATTAACGCTTTACTAAACGACGAACAACTTCGTTCGGATAGTTTTTACAAAGATTTAGAGTTTGGGACGGCCGGTATGAGGGGAATTATCGGAATCGGAACAAACAGAATGAACATATTCACAGTGCGCCGGGCAACCCAAGCGGTTGCAAAGCACATAAACAAAACAGGCAATGCACACAAAGGCGTGGCTATCGCCTATGACACACGTAAAAACAGCGATATTTTCGCAAAGGAAACGGCAGAGGTTTTGCTTGCAAACGGCATAAAAGTATATATGTACCAAACGGCACACAGCGTTCCTCAACTTTCGTTTGCAATTCTTCAACTTTCTTGCGCCGCCGGCATTGTAATAACGGCGTCACACAATCCGCCCGAATACAACGGTTACAAGGTATACGGTGAAGACGGTGGGCAAATTACCGTTTCAGACTCTGACCTTATTACAGAGTATATGGCAGAAGTAGACGAATTTAACGTCGAGACTATGCCGATTGAAAATGCGGAAAACTTCAATTGGATAGGCGAAGCCTTAGACACCACCTACAACAACATGGTGCAGGCACTTTCTATCAACAAAGATGTTATTAATTCACAGGCAGATTCTTTAAGCATCGTGTATACGCCACTGCATGGCACCGGCCTTGCGCCCGTCAGCCGTGTGCTTAAAAGTTTGGGCATAAAAAACCTGCACATCGTAGCCGAGCAAGAAGCCCCCGACCCTGCTTTCCCAACCGTAAGTGCACCTAACCCGGAAAACAGAGAGTGCTTTGACTTAGCGATTAAACTTGCAGACAAGGTTTCCGCCAACTTAATTTTGGCTACCGACCCGGACAGCGACCGCTTAGGTGCCGCCGTTCGTGACAAAGATAATAACTTTGTTGTGCTTACCGGCAACGAAATAGGTTGTTTGCTGTTAGACTACATCCTCTCGCAAAAACAGTCGGCATTCAAAGGCGACGAATTTGCGGCGAAGTCCATAGTCAGCACCGACATGGCAGACGTTATTGCAAAACACTATGGCGTAAGCCTACGTGGTGTTTACACAGGTTTTAAAAACATTGCAGAGCAAATCCAACAATCCGAAATTGAAAAAAGCGGAACTTTCTTGTTTGGTTTTGAAGAAAGCTACGGTTACTTAATCGGCAGTTTTGTCCGTGACAAAGATGCAATTCAAGGTGCTATGATGCTTGTTGAGGCGGCTTGCTACTATGCAGAACAAGGAAAAACGCTTTACGATGCCGTTGTTTCTCTGTACGAAAAATATGGCTGGTTTAAAGAAATTGTGGTTTCAAAAACGTTATACGGACAAGAAGGCATTGCAAAAATAATGCAAATTGTGCAAACTTTAAGAGACAACCCGCCAACAAAAATAGGCGAGTTTGAAGTCGTGAAAATGTATGACTACGAAAAGCAAATAATTGCTGATTTAAAGGCAAACACAACTTCCGACCTGTTAATGCCACCACCTACAAACGTTCTTAGTTTTGAGCTTAAAAACGGCCGTGTGATTGTTCGTCCGTCCGGCACAGAGCCAAAACTTAAAACCTATATTTCTTATTTCGATAAGGACGACGTCTCGGCAACAGAGGGTGCAAACAAATTAAACGACACCGTTTGCGCATTGATAGACAGCCTGTAGGACTCACACAAATTGAATTATAAACAAACGAAACAAAAAGCAACGCTAAGCGTTGCTTTTTTGCTGCTATATATGTTCGCCATCTTTGTTAAAAAATCTAACCTTTAATGCCCTTGTTTATTTGTTTTATCTGAGCCCTATACACCATGTATTGCACAAACCAAACGACAATAAATATGGCTACAAATATCAGCATGTATGAAAGTGCTCCTATTAACGTGTGTTCCATCCAGTTTGCGAAATATGCAACCGGAAACATAAGCGCGCAACTTATCGCAAAATATATTCCGCTTTGTTTTGCTATGCTTAGGCTCTCTATCTCCCAAATAACCGATGCCATGGCAAATCCCGATCCAAGCAATGCACACAACACCGTCTGCAATATAAGCGCATTAAGCTCACTTCCCATTGTTTGCACAAGCGAAGGTACGACCGGTTCAAACGTGCCGTTCCCAATAGCTATCGAAATAAACAACGTTATCAAAAAACCTATTGTAATCCCCATGGGTGCGCCTATCAAACCTCTTAACAGTATCTCTTTTTTCATCTTATTTCACCTCAAACTCCTAATACTTTTTTAATTTTGGAAACATATCTTCTTGAAACATAGGTTGTCGTGCCGTCTTTAAACATCACACAAATTGTACCCGTGAAACTTAAATCAAAGTTCTTTACCCAATTTAAGTTAATTATTTCCGACTGCGATATACGAACAAATATCTTTTTATCCAAACGTTCTTCCAATTCATATAAACGCACACGCAATTTATATTCACCGTTGTTCGTTACCGCAAAAATTTTTTTATCGGAAGAGTACACCCTGACGATGTTTTCTTGCTCTAAAACCTCTAAAAAATCTCCACGAAACCCTGCCAAAACCTGCGGTGTTTCTGCCTCTATCCTACTGATGATTTCGTTCACTTCTTCCGTTAGCTTGTCTGTAATAACTATTACTCTCGGTTCTGCGCATTCGCTGTCTATCTTGATTTCAACCTTCATTTTGCACCTCCCTTATGTTTTGTATTATAAAAAAATCGAGAAACGTTTACAACCATTTCTCGATAAGTGGTTTGTTTTCTTGAATAAGCGGTAGATTAATCTTTGTAATTCGCCTTGAACTCTTTGTAAAACGCCTCGAAAGTGTCGTTTAATATATGCTCTCGCATGTTTTCCATAAGTTTAATTGTGGTGTGAACATTATGAATGGAAAGCAATGTAGCACCCAAAATTTCACCCGCTTTTATCAGGTGACGAATGTATGCACGTGTGTGATTTTTGCACGCATAACAATCGCAGTTTTCGTCTATCGGGCGGAAATCTTCAGCGTATTGCGCATTTCTTACAACCAACCTACCCTTATGAGTCAACGCCGTACCGTTTCTTGCGACTCGGGTTTGTAACACACAATCAAACATGTCTACCCCTCTTGCAACTCCTTCTACCAAGCAATCAAGGCTACCCACTCCCATTAAATAACGTGGTTTCTCTTGCGGCAAAACGGCTTCAACAACTTCTAACATATCATACATTATGGGTTTTGGCTCTCCCACCGAAAGACCGCCGATTGCATTTCCTAAAAAGTCCATGTCGGCTATGGCGTTTGCAGATTCTTTTCTTAAATCTTTAAACATTCCACCCTGTACAATCCCAAACAAAGCCTGTGTTTCGCTTACCTGCGCTTTCTTTGCCCTTATCGCCCATCTGTGTGTGCGTTCTATAGAATTTTTTACGTAGTTAGCATCGGCATCGGCCGGTATACATTCGTCTAACACCATCATTATGTCTGAGCCCAAAGCTTCTTGGATTTCGACAACATTTTCGGGTGTGAATAAATGCCTGCTACCGTCTAAATGAGACTGAAACATTGCGCCTTCTTCCGTCAACTTGCGAAAATCCCCCAAGCTAAACACCTGAAAACCGCCACTGTCTGTCAGAATGGGTTTTTGCCAATTCATGAAGTTGTGCAACCCTCCGGCTTTATTAATCAACTTATGACCGGGGCGCAAATACAGGTGATAGGTGTTTCCAAGAATAATTTGCGCATTTGTCTCTTCTACCTGAGATGTAGTAAGCGATTTAACCGTCGCCTGAGTCCCGACCGGCATAAAAACCGGTGT
>CAYJNC010000100.1:6674-6979 GCA_964371185.1 uncultured Christensenellaceae bacterium | reverse complement strand
TAATAAACATAGACGCTATCTTGCGTGTTGCAGACGGAATAATGGTCGCAAGGGGCGACATGGGCGTGGAAATCCCCTTAGAGGACGTTCCTGTATTGCAAAAACAGTTGATTAAAAAGGCATATAGTGCAGGCAAAATTGTTATTACCGCTACTCAAATGTTAGACAGTATGATAAACAATCCTCGTCCGACACGAGCAGAAACAACCGACGTTGCAACCGCCATTTACGACGGAACAAGCGCAATTATGCTTTCGGGCGAGACGGCTGCGGGAAAATATCCTGTTGAAGCGGTAGAGACCATG
>CAYJNC010000100.1:0-6664 GCA_964371185.1 uncultured Christensenellaceae bacterium | reverse complement strand
AATTGCATTACGTGCCGAAAAAGACATTAACTATAAGAAAAAGTTTGAAAAAGACGAACTGACCGACACTTCAAACGTAACAAACGCTATTTCTCATGCTTCTTGTACTACTGCTTATGACATTGGCGCATCTGCCATAATAGCAGTTACAAAAACGGGTAAATCGGTGCGCATGGTTTCAAAATACCGTCCTGCAATGCCTATAATCGGCTGTTCGCCGGATAAAACCGTGTTGCGTCAGCTAAACATGTCTTGGGGTGTTATTCCATTATATGTAGAAGAAAAAAAATTGACAGACGAGCTTTTCGAAGCGGCCGTTTCGGCAGCAAGGGAAAAAGGATTGTTTAACATTGGCGACATAGTAGTTATTACAGCCGGCATACCCTTAGGCGTTACCGGTACGACTAATATGTTAAAAGTACACATGGTTGGTGACGTTTTAGTCAAAGGTGTAGGAATAAATAAGCTTTGTACTTGCGGTAATCTTTGCGTTGCTTTATCCGAAGACGAAGCGCACAGGAATTTCCGTGACGGAGACATATTAGTAATACATAAAACTTCAAACAACATATTAGACATCATGAAACGTTCCGCCGGAATAATAACCGAAGAAGAAGGTAGCGACTCCCATGCCGCTATCGTTGGTATGGCACTCGACAAACCCGTTTTGGTAGGTGCTTCGGGCGCTACTCAACTGCTTAGGAGCGGTGTGTCTATCAAGCTCGATACTTCTAATGGTATTGTGTGTAACATGGATCATGAAAACACAAAGAAAGGCTGTTAGTATGTTAGATTTTGAGCCTTTGGCTTTAAAAAACAAAAATCTTTTCGACAGCTTTATCATAGGCAGAAATTATAACCACTCTGAAGCATCTTTCTCTAACATGTTCACATGGCAACACGCTTGGGACATTAAAATGGCAATAGAAAACAACGGCTTGTATATTTCAATGGACAGCGAAATATACAGGCCCTTTCTACTACCTCCATACACCATGAACGAAGATTCTATTTTGCCGTATATGCAAGTTTGCGAAGACTATATGTTAAGTAATTTCGGTGACTTCTACCTAAAATGCGCAACACCGCAGATGGTTGAGCGTATAAAAAAAGATTGCGGTGACAGATATGTGTTCGAATACGACGAATACAACACCGAATATGTTTATAATTCATCCGATTTGATAGAATTGAAAGGCAAGAAATATCATTCCAAAAGAAACCATATCAACGGATTCTTGCGTAAGTATACAAGCGAATTTGCATTGTATGAACCAAAATATAAGGAAGAATGCCTAAAAATTCAAGACGATTGGGCAATAAAAAAAGAGATAGACAAACAAGAAGCGCAAGAAGAATACGAGTCTATCGAAAAAGCCTTAGACAATTATGAAGAACTCGGATTTATCGGTTGTGTCATTAAAATAGGCGGTGAAGTAGTTGCGTATTCATTCGGCGAGAGGATATGTGATTCGACCGCAATTATACATATAGAAAAGGCAAAGGGCGATATAGACGGCCTTTATACGTACATAAACAGGGAATTTGTGGCAAACTGTTTTTCCGATTGTAAGTTCATCAACCGAGCAGAAGACATGGGAATTGCGGGAATCAGGCAGGCAAAACGGTCTTATCATCCTGTTCTGATGTTAGAGAAATACGATATCATTTTAAAAAAATAAGAGGTGTTGTTTATGCAAACACGGCGACTGCAAAACGAAGATTTTGAACAAGTTAAAAGGGTTTGGATAGAATGTTTTTCCGACAGCGACCGGTTCGTAGACGAGTATTTTAATGGTGTTGCAAAAATAACAGATGGAAAAGGCGTGTTCTTTGGCGAAGAATTGGTAAGTGACATGTTTACCATAGATTTTACTTCGTCTTTAGCGAACCACCTATATAAAACTAAGTTTATTGCCGGTTGCGCAACAGTAAAAAAGGCACGCAACCGTCACTTAATGAAAAATTTAATACGTGAATATCTTATAGAAATGTTAGAAAACAACATTTCTATTTGTTATTTACACCCTTTTTTGCACTCTTTTTATCGCAAATTAGGGTTTGAAACGGTTAGCTACGTAACGCAACACACAGACATTGGCGAAACATCGAAAAATGCCGGCATAATATACAACTCTATAAAAAATTTACCGATAGATAAAATGTTTTTAGCCTATTGCAAATATATAGGCGACTTTGACAACCATTTTGTTCGGGACAAAAACAGGTTTGCGTCATGGATAAAATTGCTTTTTGCAGACGGGGGCAAGGCTGTCATATATTCGGATACAGAAGAGCTTTCTTATGCACTTTTCTACGAAGAAGAAGGAAAAAACAATATATTTGAAATTGTATATTTTACTAACGAACAGCTAAACTCGCTTGTTTCAACATTTAATAACCCATACGAGTTCAACTTGCCATGCAAAGCGGAGGAAAACGGAGCAAAAGAATTTACGATGATGAGAATATTAAACCCAATCGAGGTGTTGAAAAATTACACCTTCGGTTCAAATGTCGATAAATTCGTTGTTCACATCTCTGACGATTTTTTACAAAAAGAATACAATTTGTTAGTACAACCAAACAACTTTAACACCGTCGTTGAGCACATAAACGCAAAGAGTGAAATAAACTTAAACATAAACGAACTCGCAATTTTAATTGCGGGAAGCCACACAAAAGAGTTGTATAGCGAAACAAATTTTATTTTCAACTTTAAAAAAAGCTGTTATTTTGAGACATATTAAAAAATACGTACTAATCTTATGATTTTTTAAAATAATTGAACAAAACAGTTATTTTTAAGCAATTTAAGCAAATTTTAAGATATTAATAATTTGCAATATAAAAAAAATAGGACTAAACTTAATTAGTAATACATTTTGAATTGGAGTTAATATGTGGGGAATATTTGTTGGTTTGGCACTTGGTATATTTGAAGTTTTAATTTTGCGTAAAACGGTTATGATGATAACCGCAAGCAAATCAAACATTGCACTCGGAGTCTTTATAAGCTTAGGTAAATTAGCGCTTATACTATTGGTTCTTTGGTTGATGGCTAAGTACGTTTCTCTCGTTGCTATGATGTGGTGTGCGGGCGGGCTTGCTATTTCAATGATAGGCATACCGATAGTTAAGAGCATAAGAACAATAAATAAATACAAAAAAGAAGAGCAAAAAGGGGGGACTGAAGAGTAATGCACATACCCGGCGTTTTCCCGGATAAGATTTTATTATTCGGAAGCATAGAATTAAGCGAAACAGTTGTTACAGCATATGTCGTTACGGGAATCATCGTAGTATTAGCGCTGATATTCAGATTCGGTGTATTACGCAACTTCAAACAAGTACCGCAAGGTATGCAAAACGTTTTAGAAATTTGCGTAGGTGGTATTAACAGGTTTACGGCAGGAATTTTAGGCAAGAAAATAGGCTCTACAATCGCACCATATATTCTAACATTGTTTGTTTTCATCATAGTAGGCGGTGCTGTAGAGTTTTTTGGTGTCCGTTCGGCGGTAACCGATTTAAATTGCACAATAGCAATGGCAATAATTTCTTTTGTGCTTATTATTGCATATTCGATAAGATACAAAGGTTTTGTAGGTTACTTAAAGACTTATGCAATGCCAAAAGCCTTTATGGTCCCAATAAACATTTTGTCTTCAATTGCAGTGCCAATTTCACTTGCTTGTCGACTTTTCGGCAACATGTTTAGCGGTCTTGTGGTTATGCACATGTTGTATGGAGCAATGGGTGCCTTTGCAATCGGCGTGCCCGCCATAGCATCTATATACTTTATTTTATTCCATTTGGGAATGCAATCATACGTGTTTACGATGCTCACAATGTCATTTATGGAAGAAAAACTTTAAAAGTTTTATCTGATAGATTT
Organism: uncultured Christensenellaceae bacterium; assembly: GCA_964371185.1. Lineage (GTDB taxonomy): Bacteria > Bacillota > Clostridia > Christensenellales > Christensenellaceae > CAYJNC01. The sequence goes on along the minus strand of CAYJNC010000100.1, from coordinate 2,766 downwards.
TAATTACAATTAACTTAGGAGGTATTTATTATGGAAATGGGTTTAATAGCAATCGGTGCGGGTCTTGCGGTTATGACGGGTATTGGTGCCGGTCTTGGTATGGGTATTGCAACAAGCAAAGCTTGTGAGGCAGTTGCACGTCAGCCCGAGGCAACAGGTAAGATTAACCAAGTACTTTTGATCGGTTTGGCACTTGCCGAATCTACGGCTATTTACGGTTTTGTTATCTCTATTATTATGATATTCACAATGGGTGGCTAATTTACGTAAATAAAGCGTAAAAAAATATTTTATCACAGGGGATAGGAAATAGCATGTTAGATATAAACTTATGGGAAATCGCACTATACATAATCAACATCGTAATATTGTTTTTGTTTTTGCGCTTTCTGCTATACAAGCCAATTACAAAATTCTTAAAGAGCCGTTCTGATTCTATCAGAAGGCAAATAGAAGAAGCTGCGGCTATGCAAACAGAAGCGGAACAATTAAAAGCCAAGTACGATGAAATGGTAGAAAAAGCGCAAGAATTGGCAGCCGAAATAATTAACCAAGGTAAGTCTGTTGCCGACAAACAAGCCGAACAAATTATTTCTGATGCTGAAATTAAGGCGCAAGATATACGAGAACGTACCGACAGGCATATTGACGAGCAAAAGAAATTAGCCGTTGTAGAGGTGCGTCAAGAAGTTACAAACATTGCAATTCAAATTGCTGAGAAAGTTCTGGAACGTGAAGTTTCATATGCCGATAACAAGGCTATTATTGATAATTTTTTTGAAAAGGTAGGTTAAAAAGTGCGAAAACTAAAAGGGTTATTACAAGCACCTACAAATTTTTCACAAGAAGAACTATCAAAAGTCCAAGAAAAATTTGAGAAGATGTTAAACGCAGAAATAGAATTTGAATTGGAGATAGACTCTTCTTTATACGGCGGATTTCGTGCGGTCATCGACAATGTTGTATACGATTTAAGCATAAAATCATACCTTAACCGTATGCACAACTATATGCAAGAAGGTTTGGAAACAGAAAATTTATCTGAACAAATAGACAAAACGGTTAAAAACATGAAGGCCGATGTTGCAAAGTCGCTTGTCGTAGAAAATATTGACAAAGAAATTGCCGCTAAGGTAGAAGACTTCGCCATCCCATACGATATTTCTATGGTGGGCATTGTTGAACGCACCGGCGACGGTGTTGCCTTTGTCAGAGGCTTAGACGACTGTAAATACGGCGAATTACTTAAATTTGAAAACGATGCCTATGGCATTGTAATGAATTTAGAATTAGAGCGTGTGGGTGTCGTTTTATTAAACGGCATTGCCAACGTTTCGGAAGGATCTATGGTTAGGCATACGGGCAGTGTTGTAAGAGTGCCTGTTGGCGAATCCTTGCTTGGCAGGGTAATAAACCCACTCGGCCAACCATTAGACGACAAAGGCATCATTAACACAGAAGAATTCAGAAACATAGAAGAACCTGCGCCTTCGATAATAGAACGTCAAACGGTAAACACACCTTTGCAGACGGGCATAATGGCAATTGATTCCATGATACCCATTGGTAGAGGACAACGTGAGCTTATCATCGGAGACAGACAAACGGGAAAAACATCTATCGCCATAGACACAATCATCAACCAAAAAGGCAAGAACGTTTATTGTGTATACGTTGCAATTGCACAAAAAGCCTCTACGGTTGCGGAAATTGTAAACAGATTAGAAGAATTCGGTGCCCTTGAATACACAACCGTTGTTGTTTCAACAGCAAGCGACACGGCACCGATGCAATACATTGCTCCGTACGCAGGTTGTTCCATTGCGGAAAAATTTATGTATGAAGGAAAAGACGTTTTAGTAGTTTATGACGATTTATCAAAACATGCGGTAGCCTACCGTACAATGTCGTTGTTACTTCGCAGACCACCGGGCAGAGAAGCATACCCCGGAGATGTATTTTATTTGCATTCACGTCTGCTTGAGCGTGCCGCAAAACTTTCCGACAAATTAGGCGGCGGTTCTATGACCGCACTGCCGATTGTAGAAACAATGGACGGCGATATTTCTTCGTATATTCCGACAAACGTTATTTCCATAACTGACGGACAAATATATTTGGAAACAGAGCTGTTTAATTCAGGACAAAGGCCGGCCATCAACGTTGGTTTGTCTGTTTCTCGTGTGGGAGGAAGCGCACAAATTAAATGTATGCGTAAGGTTTCGGGCTCATTGCGTCTTGACTTAGCCCAATACAGAGAGTTAGCTATGTTTTCTCAGTTTGCTTCAGACCTCGACAAGGCAACCAGAGATGTTTTGGCAAACGGCGAGCGTTTGACGCAAACACTTATTCAACCGCAATACTATCCATACAGCATACAAGACCAAATTGTTTTGTTGCTCATGTCAACAAACAAAGTTCTTATGGACATTCCGGTAAAAGAAGTTAAGGCCTTTAACGAAGGTTTCATATCTTATGTTGCGGCCAAATGTTTTGTTATCTTAGAAGACATAAAAGAAAAAGGCGTGCTTAGCGAAGAACAAGAAGAAACCATTCTTAAAGCCGCACAAGAATATAAGGTCCAATTTAAAAATGCTAAGAAAAAGAGTGTGTAAACAGTATGAGAACATCTTCTGAAATTAATGCAAGTATAAAAGCAATTGGGCAAACAGGCCAGATAACAAAGGCCATGAAATTAATATCTACGTCTAAGATGCAAAAGGCAATTCAGCGTTACGATGCAAATTTGTTGTATTTTAATCGTGT
>CAYJNC010000099.1:1351-7069 GCA_964371185.1 uncultured Christensenellaceae bacterium | reverse complement strand
CATCTCTGCATAATTCACAGTCGCCACACGGCAAACCGGCCTCTACCGCAACCCTGTCCCCTACTTTCAAGTCGGCAACATTCTCTCCGACCCGTTCAATAGAACCGGCTACTTCATGACCTAATATGAAAGGTGTTTCTACCTCTAAATCACCAATTTTTCCATGAGTATAGTAGTGCATGTCAGAACCACACACACCAACTACCTTTATTTTAATTAGTACTTCATCTTCTTTTATCGTTGGAATTTCTTTTTCAATAATAGTTACATTTCTTTTAGCATTCATTACTGCTACTTGCATTTTTTTAATATTCATTATACCCTCACATAGTATATATAATATTAAATTGCAAATTTCTCTACTCGGCAACCAAACATTTTATTCCCGCATCTTCAAAACTTTTTAAAAGATCTTTATCTGTTTTGCTATCAGTAACAATTACGTCAATTTGATCTAACGACAAAAACCTTGTCATCGCCTTTACGCCGAACTTAGAAAAATCCGCTACCACAATTATTGAATCTACTATTTCTATAACATCTCGTAACAATCTATAACTGATTTCATCATAAAATGTTACTCCGCTTTCCATTGTAATTCCCCCAACACCCATTATTAGTTTGCTGATATTAATATTCGCAAACTCATTAACGATACATATAGAGGACTCAATTTGCCTTGTCTTATAGTTTATAGTTCCACAAATTGGCATTAATCTAATATTATCTTTGTCCCTGCATAGGTCAATCAAGTCTATCCCATCGGTAATTATTATTGGACGCTTATCGTCATCAAGATAATTAATGATATTTGATGTTGTTGTACCATGTGTAATAAATACTGTTTCGCTGTCTTCAATTAGCGTTTCTACAAGTTTCGCAATAGCTGCTTTTTCTTCATAGTTCGTACGGCTTCTAACCTCGTAAAAATCTTTGATTTCCGGTTCAGCACACTTCACTATTCCGTACGACCTTGTAATCATTCCTAATTGTTCCAAATAAGCCAAATCTCTTTGAACTGTTATTTTTGAGCATGCTGCGCTTTCAATTAAATCTTTAACTTTAACGATTGAATTGCTTTTTATTGTATTCAATAACTCTGCTCTTCTTATACTTAGCATAACATACTCCTTTAACTTTTAATTAAATATTATACCACACAAAAGCACTTCATAACAACACATAATTTTCAGCGTCCATAATAATCCTTTGATTAAACCTTATGCAACCTTAGTCTTTTTACCTTTTATCATAATATTCATCAGCACTGCTGCAAATATCAATACACCTCTCATAACATGCTGCCAGTAATCATTAACATTCATAAGAGTCATGCCGTTTAACAAGACGCCCAAGAAAATACATCCTACAAGAGTTCCCTTAATTGTCCCTTCACCACCGGAAAGCGAAGCTCCGCCAATAATTACTGACGATATAACATCCATCTCCCATGCAGTTCCTGCCTGAGGAGTTCCAACATTCAATTGCGATGAAATCATAATGCCTGCAACACCGGCAAATGCTGTTGTAATTCCAAAAACCTTACCTTTTACTTTGTGAATATTGATACCACTTAATCTTGCAGATTCTTTATTAGAGCCTATTGCATAAATCGAACGTCCAAACGGCGTGCTTTTCATAACAAACATCATAATCAACAATGCCACTATAAATATTATTGCCGGTGTCGGAATCGGCCCTACATATCCACTTCCGATAAAATTAAACCATTCCGGATATGGTGTAATTGGAAACCCATTTGTAATTATTAAGGCAAATCCTTTATATAACGACATCGTAGCCAATGTAACAATGAACGCCGGTACACCAAACCTTGTTATAACAGCAGCAACCGCACGACCGATATAGTATGAAACAATAATCACTATTATCATTGATATGATTACACCGGGAGTTGAATCTAACCCAAGTGATACAAATGATTGAGTCAAATATGCTGTCAAAACGCCTGCAAAACCAACCATATTACCAACAGAGAGATCTATATCCCCCGCAATAATAACCATTGTCATACCAAGCGCAATAATTCCCTTAAACGAAATATTCCTCAGGATATTCCAAAAATTCCCTCCGGAAAAAAAATTCGGTGCCGCTAAGGAGAAAAACAAAATCATACCTATGAGTATAAATTCTAACAGCCAATCTTTCGCTCTAAACTTCTTTCTTGTAATTAAAGTATTCATTCTACCGACTCACTTTCTTTCATACTATTTGCGTAAATAGCCTCTACGGTTAATTCTGCTGCCTTAAAATCTGCACGCACCTCGCCATTACCCATAATCAGAACCCTGTCACAAACTTCCACCAGTTCTTCAAGTTCGCTTGAAACCATCACAACGCCCTTCCCAATTTTCGCCGCATCCCACATAATTCCAAAAATCTGTTGCTTTGCTTTTATATCTATTCCTCTAGACGGTTCATCCATCAATAGAATTTTCGGATCTGTATTCAACCAGTTTCCCACCACAACTTTTTGCTGATTTCCACCACTCATAGATGAAACCGGGTCTTCGGTCGATGCAACCTTAATTTGCAAGGCATCAACTTGCTTTATAATATATTCTTCTTCAATTTTTTTATTTATCTTACCTTTAGGACTAATTGCTTGTAGGTTTGCCAAGCATAAATTATCCGCTATACTCAAATTCAAACAAAGCGCTTCTTCTTTACGATTTTCAGACGTATACGCAACCCCTAAACTTCTCATTTTTGAAGGAGATAGATGTTTTATTCTTTCATTTTCAATATAAATTTTGCCTTTATCTATCTTATCTAAACCAAATATCGCTCGCAAAACTTCCGTCCTACCCGAACCCATCATGCCTGCTATTCCAAGCACCTCTCCCTTTTTAAGTTCAAAAGAAACATCTTTTAACTTATGATTCGAAACCCCTTCGATTTTCATAATAACTTCATCGGTAGAATAGGATTCAGGCTTTACCTTCTTTTCAACTTCGCCAAACATAAGCCTAATAATTTCTTCGGCAGTTATTCCTTCCATACTTCGCGAATCTATCAATTCTCCATCTCTAAACACAGTTACAGTATCTGCTATTTTAAATAGTTCTTGTAATCTATGAGAAATAAACAGTATGATTATGCCTTTTGCCTTTAATCCTCTAATTACTTCAAACAGTTTTGCACACTCGGATTCCGACAATGCAGAAGTCGGTTCGTCTAAAATTAATACTTTAGGATTAAAAGTCATAGCCCTTGCTATTTCTACCAATTGCTGCTGACCTACCGAAAGTTCCTTAACAATTGTATCAACATCTATTTTTATTCCAAGTTGATTCCATAATACATCGTGCGATTTTCTTTTTGCCTCTTGCCAATCAACTCGCAACTTACTTTTCATCGGCAATCTACCTAAAAACATGTTTTCGCAAACAGATAAATCCTTTACTAAACTAAGTTCTTGATAAACAGTTGCAATTCCATTCTCTAATGCTTGTTTGGGTGAATTATGTGTTATTCTGTCCCCATACAAATATATCTCTCCTGAAGTTTGAATATAATCGCCGGACACTATTTTCATCAATGTGCTTTTGCCGGAGCCATTTTTACCAATTACAGCATGCACCTTTCCTGATTCAAAAGAACAGGTGATGTTATTTAATGCCAGCGTACCCGGAAATTGCTTTACTATCTTTTTTGCTTCAAGTACATATTTTTCCATTATAATAAGATACCATTACTATTAAACCTCTATAGTTTATTTTGAATAAGTTTCCCAATCCTCTTTAAACTTATTTATGCCGTCTTTATCCTTTTGTGTAACAAGGATGCCTTCCATTTTCATATCTTTAACTTCCGGTTCTTCGCCATGTACAACATAATTATATACTGTCTCTACCGCATATCTACCTTGCTCGTACGGCGCTTGAGCTGTAACTGCCTGGATAATTTCTGATTGGTTCATGATATCGCAAATTTGTGCACTTGCATCAATACCGAATACAAAAATTTCGCCTTCTTTACCTGCAGCTTTGATAGCATTGTAAGCACCAAGAACATTAGCTTCACTTGCGCAGAAGAAAATATCTAAATCCGGATTACTTGTCATAATATCGGTAGCAACCGTATGAGCTGTATCGGTAGCACCATCTTTACGAGCAACATAATTTACGTTAAAGTCTTCAACCGCACTCATAATTCCATCTAATCTGCCGCTTGAACCAACTGTATCTTGTGCATCATAAGCAAGCAAAGCTACTTGTATTTCTTCTTCTTTAGTGAAATTTTCTTCAAAATACTCTCTAGCTGCTGCGCCTGTGCTTTCACCTAATTCAGTATTATCATTTATAGATGAAGCAAAAACTTTGTCCGATGAAATCGGAATAGCACATGCGAATACAGGTATTCCTTTTGAAACTGCAAGTTCAGCCAATGCTGCCGAACCTTCCGGATTAACCGGCTCGATTATAAGCCCCGAGATTCCACTTTCCAGGAAGTTATTAATCATCTCTGCTTCTTTATCTAACGAATATTGGCTGTTTGCTACTAATACTTCGATACCCAATTCTTCGCCCATAGATTTGTATCCATTCATAAGCACATTTGTAAATTGATCTTGTTGCAAGCCTGTTCCGGCAATAATAATTTTCTCGTTGTCTGCCGGTGCAGCTTCTTCCGCCGGTGCAGCTTCTTCTGCCGGTGCAGCCTCTTCTGCCGGTGCAGCCTCTTCTGCCGGTGCAGCTTCTTCTGCCGGTGCACAAGCACCAAGTACCATTGTTCCTACAAATACCATCGCTATTAATAATAATAGCATTACTCTTGATCTCTTCATTTTTTTAGCCTCCTAAATATTTTCATTGTCCATTTTCATGGCAAATTAAAAAACATAATTACTCTTTTATAACTCATGTAGATTTTCATAATAAAATATTATTCGATATCATTAATTACACCTTTTATCAGTACAATAACAAACGTCTTCTCCTCAGCAATAGATATTTTGTGAAATATTAAGATATTTTCAATGATTTATGTTTCACATTATATTTCATAATTTTTTTGTTGTCAAGATTTTTTTGCAAAATTCTATCGCATTTTATACTATTTTTTATCCCCTATATAATTTTCCGAAAATTTCATTCTCATCAGCGCTTCAGAGATACTGATATTTTTTGATATATATATCTTATTTTTTGAATCATTATGGTTTATTTAGTAAAATAATATTGACAATATTAAAGTTGTGTCATAACATGAATAACAAGTAAAGAATTTTAATCTATATCAACAACAAACAAATTATTTCTTTTACAATAGGAGGATATTTTTATGAATTCAAGAGAAAGAGTTATTAAAACGTTTAATCATGAACAACCGGATAGAGTGCCTATAGATTTTGGCGGGCACAGATCCAGCGGAATAGCCGTTCAAGCGTATAAAAAATTAAGAGAATACTTAGGATTGCCTAAAAGCGAATTATATATTTATGATGTCGTTCAACAATTAGCAGCAATTGAAGATGATATGTTAGATTTTTTTTCTATAGATACTGTACAATTGGGAAATGACTTTTATAAGAATAGCAATTATTGGCAAGAATGGAAGTTACATGACGGAACCGAAGTAAAAATCCCCAAACATATTAACATTAAAGTAACAGATAATGGAGATTATTATATAAATACCCCTAAAGGAAAAATGTCGTGTATACAAAAAAAAGATTGTCTATATTTTGAACAA
>CAYJNC010000099.1:0-1341 GCA_964371185.1 uncultured Christensenellaceae bacterium | reverse complement strand
CCCTTATCTTAATTCCGATGAAAGAGAATTTAACAATTTAGAAGATGAATTAAAAGAAGTATTATGGGTAGATGTCTCTACTCCACCGGCACCATTAAGCATAGATGAAATAGCAAAACACGCAAAAAAGCTAAGAGAATCAACACAAAGAGCTGTTTATGGAATTTTTGGGGGTGGTTTCTTAGAACCGGGGGAGCAAGCATTCAAAATAGATAATTATTTAATGGAAATAGCATTAGATGGAGAAAGAATACTGAATTTCAACGAAAAATTATTAGAAATCCATATGCGCAAGCTGATTGAATATTTAGAAAAAGTTGGTCCGTACATAGATATCATCGGGGTAAGCGACGACCTTGGAATGCAATCCGGATCACAGATTTCTCCCGCTATGTTCAATACTTTCTTAAAACCTTTTTATGCGAAGGAATGGGCCACAATAAAAGAAAAAGCACCACACCTAAAAATTTGTATGCATTCATGTGGCTCTATATATAATTTATTACCTGATCTTATCGAAGCAGGATTAGACTCATTTAATCCTGTGCAAATTTCATGTGCAAACATGGAACCCACAAGATTAAAAAATTCCTTCGGTGATAATATGGTCTTTTGGGGTGGCGGGTGTGATACGGGATATGTTCTTCCTTTAGGTACACCAAACCAAATTAAAGAACATGTTAAAAACAATATAGAAATATTTAAACCTAATGGTGGATTTATTTTCCAACAAGTTCACAATATTCTTGCAGATGTCCCCCCCGAAAATATCGTCGCCATGTTTGAAGCAGCAAAAGAGTATGGTGTATATTAAAATATGGTGATTGGAGTCGGGTTCATTCTATATGGGTTATCCCATATTTTGAGCAAACTCTGATTTACGGTGTAAAAAAATGGATCTTTTTTAATATTACGCACCCCTTTACATCTTGGGGGTGTGCATTTTTCCCTATTCCAAGAACAAATAATTAAAATGTGTAAACTATAAAAAGGTGCAAACCTTAAACGCACAGAAGGCTCTGAAGCCATAGAATTCTTGCTTATTCAGAGCCTATACATTTGTGTCAAACAACTCTTAAATCCCTTTATTTCAAGCCTACTAACGCTTATACGGCAAAAAAACAACTCTGACACAATTGTATCAAAGTTGTTTTTTTTATTTGGTGGAAAGGGTAATCTTAACAAATGCACACCCTTTGCACTATTTAATTATAATATATAACATAATACAATATTCAATAGGGTTTTTTTCTTGTTGATATCTTTTGTTTCCGATATACAAGTACCATAGCCAAAACAAGTGCTATCACACCGAACAGCATTGCATAACCCGGTTTCACA
>CAYJNC010000098.1:4130-7109 GCA_964371185.1 uncultured Christensenellaceae bacterium | reverse complement strand
AATTTGTCGCAATAATCGGGCCTTCGGGCTCGGGCAAATCTACCCTCATGAATATTATTGGGTGTTTAGATATAGCAAACGAAGGTGAATATTTGTTAGACGATCTATCTGTCGAGGAATATTCGGAAGACGAACTGGCAAAGGTACGCAACAAAAAAATAGGATTTGTTTTCCAAAGTTTTAATTTGTTGCAAAAGTTAAATGCGCTTGAAAATGTGGAACTCCCGCTAATATACCAGGGGATTCCTGCAAAAGAATGCAGAGAGCGGGCGAAAGCTATGCTTGAGCGCATGGGTCTTGCGGAGCGTTTGCACCACAAGCCGACCGAGCTTTCGGGAGGACAGCAACAAAGGGTTGCGATTGCCCGGGCGATAGTGACAAACCCATCGCTTATTTTGGCCGACGAACCGACGGGTAACTTAGACCATAAGACGGGCATAGAAATTATGGAGCTTTTTAAAGAGTTGCACCAAAAGGGCAATACAATTGTGCTTATAACGCACGATAACGATGTTGCCGAGCAGGCGCAAAGGCAAATACGTATATTAGACGGGCAGATAACGGAGGACAAAAGAAAATGATAAAGCAATCTTTTAAAATGGCGTTCTCTGCAATAATGTCTAATAAAATGCGGTCTTTTCTTACCATGTTGGGTATTATTATAGGTGTTTTGGCGGTGGTGGTTTTGGTTTCGGTAACGAGCAGTGCAACAGACAGCGTTACCGCCGAGTTTGAAGAACTTGGGGCAACAAAACTTACTGTTTCGATAACCGATCAAGACGAAAAAGCCTACACATTAGAAGAGGCGATAAGCATTGCGGAAGATTCAGACAACATAAGTTATGTTGTACCGACGGCAACGAGCAATGCGGTGGCAAGGGACGGAGAAACGTCTATAAACACTTCTGTAGTGGGCACTATAGCTTCCTACGAAGAGATGAACCAGATAGAAATGCAAAGCGGACGATTTTTGCGAACGCCGGACATTGACAACAATTCGGCGGTGGCGGCAATAGGCGCCGAAACGGCGGAAGAATTGTTTGGGCATACAGACGTTGTGGGTGAAGAATTCACAATTAATGGACGTTTGTTCACGGTTGTGGGTGTGTTAGAAGAAACTGAAGACAGCCTTATGGGGTCTGATAATTCTAATATATTCATACCCTACACAATGTCGCAACGGTTGTTCTATGTTTCGGGTGTGACTTCGTTTACGGCACTTGCAACAGCAAACGAAACGGTAGACTTAGCCGAAGAAGACTTAACAGACATATTGATGGCGAAATATAATGATGAAGACAGTTTCATGATTATTAATCAATCATCCATCATAAGTTCTATAGATTCGGTGACGGCTACAATGTCATTAATGATGGGTGGTATTTCGAGTATATCTCTTTTAGTAGGCGGCATAGGAATCATGAACATCATGCTTGTGTCCGTAACGGAGAGAACAAGAGAAATAGGCATAAGAAAGGCTATTGGGGCAAGCAGAAGAAGGATATTGGCGCAATTCCTGATAGAATCTATGGTTCTTAGCACTTTTGGTGGGCTGATAGGAATATTAAGTTCTTGGGGCGTGCTGGGTAATGTTTCGGCAATTGCAGAGTCTACTTATGCGATGTCGCCGGAGGTTGCTTTAATTGCGGTAGCGTTCTCTATGGGTATCGGTGTATTATTTGGAATAAACCCGGCAAACAAAGCGGCAAAGATGCTACCTATTCAAGCATTAAGAACAGAATAGGCAAAAAAAGAAAAGGGCGAGCGTTCGTCCTTTTCTATTATGGTAAAAACTAATAGTAAAACTATTTTCTGTGTTTTGAAGACATCAAGCCACGTCTTTTGAAAAACGAAAGCTTTGTTTCGGCAATAATAACTGCAATAAAAATTAGGATAAAGCCCAAAAGAATTTGCGCCGTAAGCCGTTCGTTGTAGAAAATAACAGAAAAAAGCACCCCGAAAACAGATTCTAAGGCCAAAATTATGGCGACTGTCGAAGGGTGTATGTATTTTTGGGAGATGTTTTGAAACAACATTGCTGCAGCGGTTGCAATTGCGGCTAAGTATAATAACTCTGCTATTGCTACGGGCGTAATGGCCATAGGGTTGAAAGTTTCGCCAAACAGTGAAGCAGTAAAGCAAAGTAAAGATGTAATGCCAAATTGCATTATTGTTACTAATATAATATCCTTGTCGATTATAAGCCTTGCAATGGCAACTATTTGTGCCGCAAAGAAAAATGCGCTTATTATTGTTAACAAGTCTCCGCTGTTTATTGTGAAATCTGCGTTAAGAGAGACAAAGCCGATGCCGGCTAAAACGATTATTCCGGCAACTACTTGAAAAATGTCCGGGCGCTTTTTGCTTACAGCCCAAAACAAGAAAGGCACAATTATGCAATTGGCCGCTGTAAGAAAAGCATTCTTTCCCGGGGTCGTGTATTGCAAACCAACCGTTTGCAAAGAGTAGGCAAAAAAGGAAATCAGCCCGATTACCAAACCGGCTAAAACGTAGCTTTTGTCTAACTTTTTGAAACGTTTTCTAAATATCAGGGCTAAAATGACAAAGGCGATAAGAAATCGAAATGCAAGCAACAGGTTCGGCGGAAAAACGGTAAATGTATTTTTGGTGACAAAAAAAGAACTACCCCAAATTATGGCAGTGCCAAACAATGCACCGGTAGCGGCTATTTTTTTATTAGGTACGATATTTTTCATAAATATCCTCTTTTCTTATGGCCGAACACAACAATATATATAATATATAAACGGTGTTTAATAGTCAATTAAAATAAAAAATTAATAAAATGTGAAAGGTGAATAATTTTTATATACGTAAACAATATTTTCAGATATTATAGTAGTAGATTAATGTATATAAAAAGGGGTTAGCAAATGAATTGGTTTAGAAAGTTGATGTATGGTAGATATGGTGGGGATCAGTTTGGAATGGCGCTTTGTTTTTTTTCTATTGCTCTTA
>CAYJNC010000098.1:0-4120 GCA_964371185.1 uncultured Christensenellaceae bacterium | reverse complement strand
ATGTTTATTCCAATTCCGTTAATAAGTTATCTTAGTTTTATTCCGTTGGTTTTTGCATTATACCGAATGTTTTCAAAACAAATAGCAAAAAGGCAAGCGGAAAATTACAAATTTATGCAAAAGTGGAATACCGTAAAAAGATTTTTCAAAAAAATTGTTTCTCGAGCAAAACAAAGAAAAACGTATAAATTTTATAAATGCCCAAGTTGCAAGCAAGAGGTTAGAGTGCCGAAGAATAAAGGAAAAATTAACATTACATGCCCTAAATGTAAGAATAAATTTATAAAAAGTACGTAAAAATGTTAAGTAAATTGTTTTAAAGTATACCTATGTAGTTTATATATCAACCATAGCAGTTTTTTAATTTCAAGTGCGGAGGGTCTTATGGCTGATGTAAAATTACCGGAAAAAAGTAATGAACCGGTATTGATGTTTGGTACAATTGAAAAAATAGCCCACATAGGGAAGTTGTTTGAAAATGGCGAAATATCTATGCACGATGTCATATTAAGAATTGGGCAAGAAGCAAAAAAATTATTGAAGGCAGACAGTGTTTTTTGGGTAAGACGCACTTATGGAGCGGAAGTTTTCACGTTAACCATAACAGGTCAGGTTAAAGAAACCTTGAGTATTCAGTCGGAAATTTCTTGGGATGATTTTCAAGCAAACGAGAAAAGAATAATTTGCGCCGATTTATACGACGAAGAAAAGAGCGAATTTTTATCGCAGATGAATCCGCTCGGTAGCTTTGCGAGGTTAAGTGCGATTGCATATGGAAAAGAAAACGTAGAGGGTGCACTCTTGATTGGGCATAACAGTGCAAAAAGTGGCTTTAGCGAAGATGACGAAGTTATTGCACTTAGTTTGTCAGAGTTGCTGGGGCAATATGACACCATATTAAGCAAAATGGATCCGGATAAACTGATGTTTGAAAGCTTAGTTGCTAAATCTATGGGTTATTACTCCTATCTTGTTGACGAAGAGACATATGAATTGTTATATATAGGAGACGGATATAAAAAACGTATAAAGACAAGTTTTGTAGGCAAGCCTTGCTACTCGGTGCTACACGAGAAAAAAATGCCCTGTTCGTGGTGTCCTTTGCATAATGATATGTATGAAAGCGTAGAGTCTTATAGCGACATTTTAGATAGATGGATAAGCATGAGGGCAACTCGGGTGTCGTTTTTTGATAGGAGGGCCGTGTTCTTGGGCGTGTTAGACATCTCGGAAGTGCACAGAAGGTTGTTTGTCACAGATGAAATAACAGGAATGTCGGCACTGGCAGAGTTTGAAAAGGAAGCTTTTGAAGAAATTACCAAAAATCCCAAAAATGAATATGTTCTAATATCATTCGATATAGTCAATTTTAAAGAAATCAGTAAGCAGTATGGATATGAAAAAAGCAACGAAATTTTGCGAGAAGTTTCGGAAGTTATTGCCGCAAATTTAAACGAGGGCGAATATGTCTGTAGGTACGTGGCGGACGTTATGTTGGTACTGCTTAAATATACCGAAAGAGACGAAATGCTTTGGCGAATGCTTAACTTGCGCCACCTTATACAAACTTGGGACACAAATACTTTTGATGAAGTAAATGTAAAATTACGTTGCGGAATATACTATATCCCCAAAAGAGTAAAAGAAATTTCACAAATCATAAAAAGAGCGGAAGAGGCTCGAAAGGCGGCTGTAGACGAGGGGTTAGACTACAAGGTATACGACAGAACACTGCGCTTTGAAATAAGAAGGGCGGCAAAACTACGAAAAATTGTGCAAGAATCTTTTGATAATGATGAATACTTAATATATTTACAGCCTAAAACAGAACTTAAGACCGGGTGTGTGATGGGGGCTGAAGCCTTGGTGCGCTGGAAGCGCAAGCGCAAAGAAATTATGACGGCTGCGGAGTTTATTGCGATATTTGAAAAAAATGATTGGATTAGAGATTTAGATATTCATGTATGCAAAAAAGTGTTTGAGAACATACGGCAGTGGATAGACGAAGGAAAAGAGATTTTACCTCTGTCTATAAACATATCTAAAAAATCTATCATTAAACCAAGGTTCATTGTTGCGATTAAGCAATTAATGGAAAAATACAATATTCCACCGCAAATTATAGAATTTGAAATTGTAGAAAGCACATTCTCTGAAAATGAAAAGATTCTGATAAATGCGATGTCAGAGTTTAGAAGAATGGGCATAATGTTTTCATTAGATAATTTTGGAAAAGGTGCGGCATCTTTTAATGTGTTGCGTAATTTGCCGATAGACGTATTAAAGCTTGATATGAACTTCTTTGATCATATGAGGATATCCGAAAAAGAACGTGCTATGTTTATACATATGATCAGAATGGTGAAAAGTTTAGACATTAACGTGTTGCAAGCAGGTGTGGAAACACAAGAACAGGCAGATTTTTCAAAGAGTGTGGGGTGTGATTTTGCTCAGGGTTATTTGTTCTCTCATCCAATCCCGATAGAACATTATCACGAAATGATGCAAGAACGCTTGTGCGTTCGTTGGTATAATTATTAAACTTTAAAAAAGGCCTTAGGGATTACCCTAAAGCCTTTCTTTTATTATTCTACATAATTTTTTATTGGATCTAAGTCTAACACATCGTAATTTTTTAGAAAAGCGTATAGCTTTTTGCCGATTGTTTTGGCGCCGCCCAAACAATTGCTTTCAATGTTTATGGGTATCAGAGGATCGTGAAGAGACAAACGAACCAAAAACCAACCCGAAAGATCGTTATCTGTAAAAGAAACTCGTATGCCTTCGTGATTATCGGGGGCAATGTTAAAATCGCTTTGCGATTTTGCATACGCAAACAGTTCTTCTATTAATTTATTACCATACGAAGAAAAATCTTCTGTTTGAATATTTAAACGAATCTCGACACTTTCTTTCGGCTCGCTTAAATCAGCAATTAAATCGGAAATGCTGAGTCCTTCTTTTTTCAGGTTTGCCATCTCTATCAGCAAACGTGTAATTAAGTAGGCGCCGTCGTCTAAAAAGTAATTTTCCTTTAATGCGGCGTGGCCGGATGTTTCGATAGCCAACTGAGAGTCTGTGCCGGCATCATTTAGGCGAATGCTTTCGTTGATAACATTCTTATACCCTCTGCGGAAACGTAAATGAGAGCCTCCGTGCTTTTTGATGAATGCAGCCAAACCTTCAGAGGTTATTGAGTCTGTTACGATGGTAGTGCCTTTAAACTCTTTTAATAAGATTGCAGAGATTGCGGCAATCAAACGATTTTTATTCAGTACATTGCCGCCTTTGTCAACTGCTCCCGCTCTGTCTACGTCTGTATCAAAAATTATTCCGAAATCGGCATTTTCCGCTATTACAGCATCTACAATGCTTTGCATGGCTTCTTCGTTTTCGGGATTTGGTATGTGGTTTGGGAAAGTACCGTCCGGTTCTAAAAACTGGCTACCGGTTGTGTCTGCGCCTAAGGGGGCTAACACTTGATGTGCATAAAAACCGCCGGCGCCGTTTCCGGCATCTACAATTATTTTAAGGCCGGAGAAAGGCTTTTCTTGCCCGGTTGCTTGTTGTATTTTTGTCTTTAGTATGTCTGAATAAACAGACATGAAATCTTTATTAACCACAGATCCTTTTGTGTCGTTGGTTTCAAAATTTTCTTTGGCAAGCAAAATTATGTCTTTAATGTCGGCTTTTTCTAAGCCGCCTTTATTTGTGAAAAATTTAAGACCGTTTCTGTTCATAGGCAAATGGCTTGCGGTAATCATAATGGCACCGGTTGCCATAAAACCTTCCGTAACTGTGGTCATAAACATCGCCGGTGTAGACGCCATAGAACAATCTATTACGTTTGCGCCCGAATCGGTGATTCCTTTTATGCAAGCCTCTTTTAAATCGGGGCCGCTTACTCTTGAGTCTGTTCCTATGGCAATCGTTATTTCCTTATTATCGGTATTCTTTTTTAACCAAGCAACAAAAGCTTTGCCTATCAGGCAAGAAACTTCATTTGTAAGGTTGGTTCCCTCGCCAATGGCGATGCCGCGAATGTCGCTTCCGTTTTGTAATTTAGATAAATCCATAAGTGCCTCCTGTGTATTTTTCTAATTCTTATTTTAACCATAAA
>CAYJNC010000097.1:2603-7190 GCA_964371185.1 uncultured Christensenellaceae bacterium | reverse complement strand
ATTGCAGACTATTTGCAAAAGATTTAACCAAGAAAATACCTCTGCCACTATCGTTTAGCAAAAAATCATCCGCTGTTATGTCACGCGATAAATACTCTTCATACGAAAAACCACTGCCGTTATCTTCAATTTGAGTCAACAACATATCGTTTCTGATAGAAGCCGTTAATACCACCGAATCCGCATCGGAATGATTAAACACATTATTTGCCATTTCTTTAATGACAAGTTTAATAGCAAACGCTTTTTGCGCGTCTACTTCTACCACTCGTTCAACTTTTTTGACCAAAACACTGATAACATTACTTAAATTTTCCGAAGTTATTCTTTCTTTTATCAATATTTTCTCCGCACCTTTAACCATGTTCATAATACTATTTCCTATAAGCGCCGGCAAGTTTATCTAAAATCTTTCTTTCCATTCTGGATATCTGCATTTGAGATACTCCTAAATTTTGTGCTACTTGTCGCTGAGTTCTTCCGCTGATATACCTTTGTTTAATTATCTCTCTTTCCATTTCGCTTAAAAGGTTCATACAGAAATTAAAAAAATCATGATTCTCTATGTATTCAAATCTAACGTCTTCTTGCCCCAAAATTTTTCCGAGCGTGCAATTTTCCCCCATTGCAACGGTATAATCAAGCGATATCATGTTGTCTGCCTGCTTCATTTCCATGACTTCATGGATACGTTCGACAGTAACATTAATATGCTCAGCAATTTCCTTAGGGGAAGGAGAAACTCCTTTTAACGCCATATACTCTTGAATATATAGATTTATTTTTTTCATTTGCTCCATGTCTCTTCTCGGCAAACGCATTACTCTTGAGAAATCTCTGAAATAATTTTTTATTTCACCAATAAGAGACGGTGTAGCAAAACTTGAAAACTTTATGTTACGAGAAGGTTCAAACCTCTCTATCGCCTTTACCAAGGCAAGCGAAGCCACCTGATATAAATCTTCGTATTCAACGCCTCTGCCAACAAATTTCTTTGCTGCAATTTCTGCGATATACAAATATTTTTCTATCAATTGGTTTCTCAGTGCAATATCTTTGGTTGCAATGTATTGCTCAAAAAGCACATCGCCGTTTGAGCTATCGTTATTCTCATTTTCCATTGGCAATTCTTCTATACTTAACATTATAGTCTACGCCTTTTCTCAAAAGAGATTGAATACAACATATCATTTTTTTCAACAAAACTAACATTGTCGCTTAGCGACTTAATCATAATTCTGCTAATTTCGCTGTTAAACTCTACACATTCTTCATTGTCAATCAACTGTACATCAATACCGTCCACACAGATTTTAATAGACTCTTCTTCCTCTATGCAAACTTCTATCCTACTGCATTTTTGGCCACACAAAAGCAATATACACGCCTCTGAAACACATGATTTTAAATCTTCTATTTCGTCTATAGTATAATCTAATCTACCCGCCATCCCGGATACCGCCAAACGCACTACATTAATATAATCGGTATTCGCCGGCAAACGTAATACAACCTGCCCTTCCATTAGCATTACTCCTCAATTATAAAAATTCGTGTCAACTTTGTTAGCTCAAATATCTTTTTCAAATGCGATTTTAAATCAAGCAGCTTAATTTTAGCATCGTATTCGCTTACTTTTTTAGCTAAACTAACAAGAGCACCGATTCCGGTAGAATCAATGTATTCAAGTTCTTCGCACTCTATTTCTACATTTGGCTTATGATCATCTATTGCTTGTTCAATACGTTTTTTTAAAATTCTTACACTCGTAACATCTAATTCGCCAATAAGCTCAACGGTTAATACATCCTTTTTATCATTAAATCTTGTGTGAATCTGCATAATACCACCTCCTAAGACTTAAATATAAACCCCTATATCTTATTATAACCACAATATAAATAATTAAACATAAAATATTTTTCTAAAATTTATTTCATATTCTTGAAAAATTAGTTTCCCAACACAACCCATTATTTGACTTGGCTTTAAGTTTCTTTCCTTCTTTACAATAAAAGTGGTGCCTTTCTTGACACCACTTTATATTTTGGATGTGTTGAAAAAAGTCATAAATTCGCAATTTCATAAATCGGACTTTCTCAACAATCCCATTATTATATAGATATTTGAAATCAACAACTTTATACAAAGCTGTTGTAAAACCCATTAAGCCTCTTCCATATCTTTTTTAGCTTGCTCGATAACTTTTGTTGCCATGTGTGCGGGTAACTCTTCATAACGCTCAAAAGTCAGCTTAAACGTGCCTTTTGCGTGTGTCATAGAGCGCAAATCGGTTGCATATTTTGTCATCTCGCTCATGGGCACTTCTGCATCAACCTCTTGCATTCCTTTTACCGGATTCATGCCGAGTATGCGTCCGCGTCTACGGTTCAAATCACCGATAATATCACCCATGCATTCGTCGGGCACAACAACTTCCGCCTTGCAAATAGGCTCTAAAATAACCGGATCGGCCTTAGCGCAAGCCGCTTTATACGACAACCTTGCCGCAGATTTAAACGCAACTTCTTTGCTGTCTACCGGATGGTATTTTCCGTCAAACAACGTTGCACGAATATTAACCATTGGGTATCCTGCCAAAACACCGTGTTTAATACTTTCTTTCAAACCTTTTTCTACCGCGGGAATAAATTCTCTCGGAACAACACCGCCAACTATGCTATTAACAAATTCAAACTCTGTGGCACCGTCAAGAATAGGCTCGAACCGAATGTTTACCACGCCGTATTGCCCGGCACCGCCCGATTGCTTTTTATGTTTTCCTTCTGCTTCTGCCTTTTTGCGAATAGTTTCTCTGTATGGAACCCTCGGTTCACTGAGCACACCTTCAGCACCGAATTTATTTTTAAGTTTATTTAAAATAACTTCTAAGTGCATTTCTCCCATGCCGTTAACCAAAGTGTCACCGGTTTCTGCATTGTTCACAATTTTAAACGACGGGTCTTCCTCTTCAAACCTGTGTAAACCGGCAAATACTTTTTCTTCATCACCCTGTTTTTTAGCCGAAACCGCAAGCGATATGCACGGGCTTGGGAATGTCATCTTTTCAAATTTAATAATATTAGAAGCCATGCAAAGCGTGTCTCCGGTTGCTGTGCCTTGCAATTTTGCCAAAGCGGCAATATCACCGGCTACCACTTTATCTACAGGAATAAGTTTTTTACCCCTCATGACGCCTAAGTTGTTTGTTTTTTCGTGTTTTTCGGATGTAGCGTTTATGACCGACATGTCATGAGACAAGGTTCCGCTGTATACTTTAATAATAGAAATTTTTCCTACGAACGGGTCGGCGATAGATTTAATTACCTGTGCGGCAAAAGGTCCTGCCGGATCCCTTGTTAAACTTATGTCTTTGTCCGACTTGTCTTTAGCCGATCTTTCTTCGACTTCGCTTGCCACGGGCATTGTCGCTAACAGGCAATCCATAAGCTGTTTAACACCTAAATTCTGATTAGCAACCGTTACAAATATGGGTGCCATTGCGCCTTGCATAACGCCTGCTTTTAAGCCTTTTAATATGTCAGCGTCGGAAAGTTCTTGTCCGTCGAAATATTTTTCCATCAATTCTTCGTCATTACCTGCGGCATTTTCGACCAACGATTCGCGCAACATAGCAACCTGGTCTGCAATGTCATCGGGAACGTCTACTACTTTTCCGTCAAACATTTGTGCTTTTTGGCTGATAACATCAACTACACCTACGAATTTAGCGTCTTTTATGATAGGAAACTGAACGGCGGTTGCAGCATCTGAATATTTGTCTTGAAGCGCCGTCAATGTTTTCATAAAATCTGTATTTTCTTTGTCTATTTGGTTTATTACAAAGGCTTTCGGAATATTGTTTTCCACGCAATAATCATACGCTTTTTCCGCACCGACCGTCACATAATCCTTTGCCGCCATAACTATTAATGCACTGTCGCATAATGCATAAGCAGCTACTGATTCGCCTTCAAAATCAAAGTAACCGGGTACATCAATTAAATTAAACTTCTTATTATTCCATTCAACGGGCGCCAAAGCTAAACCGATAGAAATTTTACGTTTAGTTTCTTCCGGGTCGTAATCTGTTACTGTGTTTCCGTCCTCCACCTTTCCCATACGCTCGGTTGCACCCGAGTTATAGAGAAATGCTTCAACAAGTGTGGTCTTTCCGTCGCCACCATGCCCCACAACGGCGATGTTTAAAATGTCTTGTGAATTATAAGCCTTCATTTAAGTACCTCCAAATCAAAAAAATTTATATATACCTAAAAACTTAGAAATCAAATCCAACAACAGCATTGCCTATAAAAATACTGCTTAAAACAATTGATTCACCTATTTTTTGATATTAAGTTTTATTAGAACTATTTAATTGTAACAGAAAATGTTAAAAAAATAAATATTTTTTTCAATAATTATAGAAATTATTTATTTCTTGTGCAATAATAGTAAAAAAAGATTAGGGAGTATTGTTACATGGATGAACAAAAGTCAAACGTGCAAGACACAGAAACAACCGATGCGGTTGCCTCGTCGGAACAACAAGAAACAGAAACACCGGCAGATGCAGTAAGCGAATCA
>CAYJNC010000097.1:0-2503 GCA_964371185.1 uncultured Christensenellaceae bacterium | reverse complement strand
CACCGGCAGATGCAGTAAGCGAATCATCGGCAGATGCAGTAAACGAAGATTCTTCGTTGCCCGAGGTTACTCAGACAGACGTAGAAGAAATTGAAGAAGAAGAAGAATTTGAACCTTATGTGCCTAAGTTGAACCCCGGTCAACAAAAGTTTTGGCAAATATTTGCCGGTTGGGGATTTGGATTCGCAATTTGGTTTTCACTCGGTATAAGCTCTTATTTCCCGGACGATTTCCTTCTTTCATGGTTATGGGTAATAATTTTTGCTGTTGCGATGTTTGGGCGTAGGTCTATCGAAAACAAAACGGGCATTAAATTGGTTTTCTTTATAAAACATTTTTTAATCGCGCTGATAGTTTTCTTGGCACTGTTTGTATTGCTCGGACCGGTAGGGAACGTATTACCGATGCCTGTATTATAAATTTACCATTAAAAAACACCCAATGGGTGTTTTTTTTATTTATAGTTATCTCGAAATATCTGCATTTGTTTCCTAAATATCTCTGCATTTGTCGGCGGCGTAAAACTAATTGCATCTGCTCCGCACTCTATTGTTTGAATAATAGACTCGTCGGTCGGCCCCCCTGTCGCAATTATCGGAACATAGGGATACTTGTTTTTTATTTTTTCGATTATATCGCAAGTTTGTGCCGCACCCGAAACATTGAATATGTCTGCACCACATTCTATTTTACTTTCAATGTCTTGGTTTTTTGATATAACAGTCGCTATTATAGGAATATCTACCGCATTTTTTATTTTAGATATAGACACATTATCCATTCCGGCGTCTACAACCAACCCCATCGCACCCATAAATTCCGCCGTTACCGCTACATCTACCAATCGACCGACGGGCATGTTGCCGCCTATGCCACAAAAAACAGGTATGTTAGATGCTTTTAATATTGTGCTATTAACAGACGGATGAGTAGCAAACGGATACATTGCTAAAATCGCATCGGCATCGGTATTTTTAATTAACGCAATGTCTGTTGTGAACAAAAGAGATTTTATGGTTCGACCAAAAATCTTAACACCTCCAACCCTGCTTATCGCATCGGGCATCTCTAATAAAAAATATCTTAACTTACTTTCAAATACTTTTGCAGACATACTTATCACTCCTGTTTATTAACTTTCAAATATTATCCTTATTATCGTTCCTTCTTCTAAATATGCAAGACCCAATTCTTCTAATATGTTGTTTAAAACATTGTTATCCGCCTCTAAAATAATATAACCCGCTTCTTCAATAATAATAGCCCCCATACTTATTGCAACTTCGAATAAATCTTCTCTGCTTGCTTCGGCTAAAACATATGTCGGCAATTCATTTTCACTATGATACCCGGCTGTTTGCGGCGCCGCCGCCGGTGCTTCGGAATCAGCTTCTTCGGCCACGGGTGCTTCGTAATAATAAGCCTCCTCTGCCGCCGGTGCTTCGTAATAGTAGGCTTCCTCGGCCACGGGTGCTTCGTCATAATAGGTCCCCCCGGCCACGGGTGCTTCGTCATAATAAGCCTCCTCGGCCACGGGCGCTTCGTCATAATAAGCCACCGCTGCCACCGCTGCCGCCTCTTGCGGCATTGCATCATCGGCAGACTGTCTTGTAGACGTGAATGTAGTTCCCGGGTTAATAAGCGCCATTAAAACAATAAGCCCACACACACCGGCACCAAGAGACGGAATAAGAACTTTCAACCTATTACTTGCGGCTTTGGGTTTTCTTTTTGCAATTTCCCTCTTCCAACCTATAGAAAAATTTTCCGGTAGTTTTTTTTCGTCTTGCTTAGTTGCCTTTTGCAAGCGAATCAACTGTGCATAATACAAGTTGCACTCCTCACAAGTTTGCAAATGTTTAGACAATTGTTCTTCTTTTAAGGGTTCTAATTCACCATCTATCAAGAGATTTATTAACTTTTTATAATTTTTACAATTCATTTAATAACATCCCACTAAGTTTTCTTACCAATTAGACGTAACAACCCTTTGTTTTGTTCCATTTTTTTTACGATTTAATTACAATTTAAATACTTTTTTATTATAACACGAAAAAAACTGTAGTTGTGCCGTTTTTTTAATATATTTATAATTTATTCACATATTTTTTTGACGTTAAAAAATAATTTTTTAGATACAAAAAAACACAGCCGAGTTTTCCCAGCTGTGCTTTGAATGTTAAACTTGTCTTTCTTTGATTTTCGCAGCCTTGCCCACTCTATCACGTAAGTAATACAGTTTTGATCTGCGAACCCTGCCGTGCCTTGTTACCTGTATGGAATCTATACGCGGCGAGTGTAAAGGGAATGTTCTTTCAACGCCGATACCGTAAGATAATCTGCGTACTGTTATGGTTTCAGACAACCCACCACCTTTACGTGCGATAAGGTAACCTTCAAACACCTGAATTCTCTCACGTGTTCCTTCCACAACTTTAACATTTACTTTTAATGTATCCCCAATTTCTAAGTTGGGTAAATCTGTTCTTAATTGTTCTGCTTC
>CAYJNC010000096.1:0-7238 GCA_964371185.1 uncultured Christensenellaceae bacterium | reverse complement strand
TTTAATACAGACAACACAACGAAGCATAGCTTAAAGTTGTGTCATTATTGTTAGTGGGATTAAATATAACTTTCGCCCATAATTTATATAATTATTTTCCCAAATCATCTGTTTATGTTATAATGAGTATGTTGAAAAAAGTCATAATTTCATAAATCGGACTTTCCCAACACACCCATAATATAATTATCCGTAATAACATTTGAATAGAGGGGGAAAAACTATGAAACAATATATAGTTGCCATAGACCAAGGGACTACCAGTTCAAGATGCATTGTTTTTGATAAGGAGCAAAACATTCTTTCGGTAAAACAAAAGGAATTCACACAATTTTTCCCGAAAGCGGGTTGGGTAGAACATGACCCGGACGAAATTTGGGCAACACAGTACAGCGTGTTGAAAGAAGCCGTCGAATCGGCGGAAATTTTGCCCGAACAAATTGCGGCAATAGGCATAACAAACCAAAGAGAGACGACGATAGTTTGGGAGAAGGAAACGGGTCGGCCAATATACCCTGCCATTGTTTGGCAATGTAGGCGTACCGCCGCCATTTGCGAACAACTAAAAGAAGACGGTATGCAAGATTATATTAAGCAAAACACCGGGCTTGTCATAGACGCATATTTTTCGGCAACAAAATTAAAGTGGATATTAGACAACGTTTCGGGTGCTCGCAAACGTGCGGAAAACGGCGAACTTTTGTTTGGAACGGTAGACACATGGATACTATGGAACTTGACAAAAAAACATATCACAGATTATACAAACGCATCTCGTACGATGATGTTTAATATTAAAGATTTAAAATGGGACGAAGAGATTTTAGCGTTGCTTAACATTCCTTCTTGTATGCTCCCCGAAGTCAGAAGTTCTTCTGAAATTTATGGTTATACCAACCTTTTCGGGAAAGATGTACCCATTGCCGGCATAGCCGGCGACCAACAATCTGCCTTGTTTGGGCAGGCATGTTTTGGCGCCGGGCAAGCAAAAAACACTTATGGCACAGGTTGCTTTTTGCTTATGAATACCGGAGAAAAACTATGCTACAGTAAAAGCGGTTTGCTTACAACCATTGCGGCATCGCCTAAAGGTAGCATTTGTTATGCGATGGAAGGTAGCGTTTTTATGGGTGGTGCGGTCGTGCAGTGGCTACGAGACGAAATGCGGTTGATTAATTCAGGTGCGGACAGCGAGTTTTTTGCACAGAAAGTTTCCGACAACGGAGGGGTTTATTTCGTGCCGGCTTTCACAGGTTTGGGTGCACCGCATTGGGACATGTATGCAAGGGGGGCAATAGTCGGCCTTACGAGAGGTGCATCTGCGGAGCACATCATTCGGGCAGGGTTAGAGGCAATTGCGTATCAGTCTATGGACGTGCTTAATGCCATGCGCTCGGACACCAGCATCCAATTAGGCAGAATCAAGGTAGACGGTGGTGCATCTGCAAACAATTTCTTGATGCAGTTTCAGGCAGACATTACGGGAACGCCCGTTATTCGTCCAAGAGTTCGAGAAACAACAGCCTTAGGTGCGGCCTATTTGGCAGGTTTGGCGACAGGTGTTTTTGAAAATATTGAAGAAATCAGCGGACAGTGGACTTTAGATAAAAAGTTTACACCTGCAATGCCCAAAGAAAAAAGAGAGGGTTATATAAAGAATTGGAACAAGGCTGTTTTGTGCGCTAAAAACTGGGAGGAGGAATAAAACATGGCAGATGTTAAGGGTACGCTTAAATTTTTGTCGTCCGATGGGAATACCGAAATAAATACTCGTGTTTGGGAAGATAAAAAGCCGGAGTTTATTTTGCAATTGGTGCATGGAATGTGTGAATACATAGACAGATACGACGATTTTGCCTGTTTTATTGCTAAAAACGGGGGAATAGTATATGGGAATGACCACTTAGGCCACGGCTACACAAAAGACGAAAACGGCACTTTCGGCTATTTCGGTAAAAAAGACGGAGACAAACTTGTGATAAAAGACATGCACAGGTTGACACAGATAGCAAAAGAGCAAAACCCGGGTTTACCGCTTGTTCTTATGGGGCACAGCATGGGCGGTTTGCTTAGCAGAGACTATGTCACACGTTATGGTAACGACATAGACGCCGCCATCATCATGGGGACTTCCGGCGCAAACAATTTAACCGGCATGATACGGTTTTTGGCTCGGGTGGGCATAATATTCGGACGGGCAAAAAAGCCTGCAAAACTGCTTTCTCATTTGGCTTTTTCAAAATATAACGATAGATATGAAGACGTCAGAACAAAGAATGATTGGATAACAAGAGACAGAGACGAAGTTACAAGATATACTAATGACCCGTGGTGCACATTTACATTCACAGACAAGGCGGCTTATGATTTTGCAAATGTGGTTGACAGGGTTTCGGGGCAAAGTTGGGCAGACACATTGCCAAAGCACATACCCTATCTGCTGATATCGGGAGAAATGGACCCGGTGGGAGATTATGGCAAGGGTGTACAAGAAGTTTACGGGTGGATGAAAACCGCAAACCTTTCGGTAGATAAAAAATTGTTTGAAGGCGCTCGGCACGAGCTTTTAAACGAAATTAACAAGGAAGAAGTTAAGTCTTATTTATTAGATTGGATAAAAAGCAAGATACAGACATAAAATAGGAATAAGAGAAACGATGTCGTAAGATTGTCAAAAAAAGCGGCCTTATGTTATAATATCAAAAAAGAGATAAAAACAATTGTGTTAAGGGGAATTATGGACAAAATAAGTATTGTTGCACCATGTTTTAATGAAGAGGAAGTACTTCCGATTTTTTATAAGGCTGTAAGAGCAGTTGTCGACAAGATGACCGATACGGTAGTAGAGTTTGTTTTTGTAGACGATGGATCGAAAGATAAAACTTTGCATGTTTTGAGGGAGTTGGCAAAAGAAAACGAAAATGTTCGTTATGTTTCTTTTTCAAGAAATTTTGGCAAGGAAAGCGCAATGTTTGCCGGGTTTAAGCACGCAAAAGGGAATTATATTGTTGTAATGGACGTAGATTTGCAAGACCCGCCCGAGCTTTTGCCGGAAATGTATGCAGAACTGCTTGAAGGCGAATACGATTGTGTCGCAACAAGGCGTGTGTCTCGAAAGGGTGAGCCGGCCATCAGGTCATTTTTTGCCCGTTCCTTTTACCGTATGATAAACAAAATGTCGCAAACAAAAATTGTAGACGGCGCAAGAGACTATCGCATGATGACAAGGCAAATGCTTGATGCCATATTGTCATTGGCGGAATATAACCGCTTTTCTAAAGGTATTTTCAGTTGGGTAGGCTTTGAAACAAAATGGTTAGAATACGAAAACATAGAGCGTGCCGCAGGCGAAACAAAGTGGTCTTTTTGGAAATTGTTTAAATATTCTATTGAAGGTGTCGTAGGGTTTACGACCGCACCGCTTGCGATTGCATCTTTTATTGGTATAGCGTTTTGCGTGGGTGCGGCGGCGATGATAATTTGGATAATTATAAAGACACTGCTGTGGGGAGACCCGGTTGCCGGTTGGCCGACCCTTGCTTGCATGGTGCTTTTTGTTGGTGGAATACAGCTTTTTTGCACGGGAATATCAAACCAATATTTGGCGAAAACTTACCTCGAAGTTAAAAAACGCCCCATATATATAGCAAAAGAAACAGACGAAAAACAATAATAATTTAATACATAACAACAACTAAAAAACACCCCGCAGATTATTAACGCGGGGTGTAATTATTTGCGTGTGAATTTATTCGGGCAAATAAACCGTTCCTATTTCTTCGGCAGTAGCGGTTACAACCTTAACCGCCTGTAAGCTTGGGCTTATTTGTTGCACAACCTCGTATTTTACGGGTGTGCCGTGGTTGTTGTAGAAATAAGACGTCAGCTGATCGGCATTCGGAATCACCAAGTAAACGTCTTCGTTGTCAAGCAAATCTGCCGGTAAAGAACTTAAATTGTTTCGCTCTTTGAAATCGATGTAAGATGGCGAGCGTGTGTCCCACCCGCCAAGCAGACGGTTGTTTATGAAATAGTCCTCTTCAAATGCGTGGAATATGCCATAACTTTCGTTTGCCGCCAAAAGCGGGCTTGAAATGGGATAGATATACGTGCTGTCGGAATTTAAATACATGGCCTCGTAGGCATCTCTTACTTCTGCAACAACTGTATTTTGCGATTTTGCCGCACCGTCTGAATATGTTTGATATAACAAACTTGCCATTCCCATGCTAAATACGGCGATAATAAGCATAAACACTGCGGAGTTTACCTTGGGTAGGGAAGTTTGCGAAAATGTCTTTTTGTCTATGAAGAATAGTAAAACAATTGTCGAAAGCAAAAAATGCGGATACGCAACCCGTGGCACCGACCGATACAACATGGCAAAAACAATCAAGAACAAGAAGGGCAGTGCTATCATGGCGACCGTAAAAAGTTTAAACAACTTCTTTTTCTGGGAGACAAAGGCGACTGCAAAAACTCCGAAAAGGCAAATTAGCACAAACATGGCGTTGCCAAGCAAGTTGTTACCGCCGAAAGTAGAGGTTATGTTGGCTACGATGGCGTTCATGTCTGTCATGTAGCGAGTTTGCTCCATTGATTCATAAATATATTCCATGTTTTGAACCGAAAATTGTTTGTCGTCGGGATAGGTAAAAGATTTGAAGGTTTCAACGTCTGAGGCCGACCACCCAACGGTGTCGAACACATACTGATCACGCCCGTAATTTAGTGGTTCGTGGTCTACCAATTGTA
Source organism: uncultured Christensenellaceae bacterium (assembly GCA_964371185.1). Classification (GTDB taxonomy): domain Bacteria; phylum Bacillota; class Clostridia; order Christensenellales; family Christensenellaceae; genus CAYJNC01. The sequence continues at coordinate 2,483 of CAYJNC010000096.1, read as the reverse complement.
TGCGTGCCTCGTGGAAAGCGAGGTAGTCTGAACGTTCTTCGTCAGCGTTAAAGTAGGCGGTGTCCGCAAGTGTGAATGCCCCTATTGCCAAAAAGCCTATTGCAATGCTAAGGCACACTTTAAGTGCCTGTTTTTTGTATTTAATTAAGAACAATATTGCCAGCGCAACAAAATAAACGAAGGCCGATGCAATTATTTCTTCACGCAACAACACCGAAGAAACAAGCATTATTACAGAGAAGATGTATAAAAACTTTCTTGTCTTTGCGTTGACGGAATAAAAACCGTATATTAAAGATGCAAGCGCACAGGCGAGCATGGCGTAACAAACGAGGGTGTAGGTAAAATATGTTAGGAACAACCCGAACAACAGCGGAACGGTAAGCAAATACAAGGCGATGCCGGTTTTTAACGAAAACTTGTCCATCAATATTGCACCGATAAAAGAACACGAGAGCAACAGTGCCAAAAACAGGTATAAACCATACCAATTAACGGCGGCGCTAATGCTATACAAGCCGGAAAGTATTGACGATAAAATAAAATTAGAATGGGCAAAATGCGTGTAATGTTCGCCTAAAGAACCGTTCAAAAGGTTTTGAATGGTAAAATCGTCGTTCATTTCAAAATGCACAAAGCTTAATTTGTTTATAATAAAAAACACAATAAGGTTAATTACACAGGCTATTGCAGCATAAAAAAGCAATGTGCGAATAGAATTATTTTCTAAATTTAGTTTTTTTATCGGTTTCATTAGGACTTTCCTTTAAGTAATTATTTTTTCTAATCTCGCTTGGAGTTGGTGTGAACAATGCTGATTAACAGGCCGACTATTATGGCGGCGGCTATTATTATACCGCCTCTCAGTGTGTATACGCTAAGGTTATACATTCCGCTGTCCGTCCGTGCCTGAAACCCAATTGTAATAACAATTCCCGCCAAAACCATGCAGACTGCCAGCAAAATTATGGTGAACGAAATATGGTTTGCCATACGCTCTAAACTTCTCTCGAATTTTTCAAGCTGTGGCAGTTTCAGTTCGATTGCAAAATCGTTTTTTTCCGTCTTGCGCATAAACTTCAAGAAAAAAGATGGAATGCTACGAAAAATTTCGGTTATGTCTATGCCCGTCGATTTTATTTCGTTTGAAAATTGTTTTGAAAACAAAGTATTTAATGCTAATTCGTTAATTATTTCTTCTGCAACGCTTAAAATGTTTGCTTTCGGGTCTAATGTTTCTAAAATGTTTTGGGCTGTGCCCAAACTTTTGGCAACAAGTGTAAGTTCCCTTGGGATTTTCATATGATATTCTGCCGCAAGCGCAAAAACGCTTGAAAAAACCTGAGAAACATTGACTTGTGAAATAGGCGAATATAAATATTCGTCTAATAAAACCTCTAAAGATTTAGCAAACTGATATTGATTAACATTTGCCCCGGAAGTGTCCATCTCCATGATTGAATGTGCTATTTTGCTTGTGTTTTGTGTTGCCAACCCGACAACGAAACTCGTTAACAAACGTTTGAAATGGTCGTTTAGCACACCCATCATGCCAAGGTCAATAAACGTAACTTCGGTGCCGTTGTTGGTTATCATAACATTTCCCGGATGCGGATCTGCATGGAAAAAGCCGTCTACCAAAATTTGTCGTAAAAGCGACCGTGTAAAGTCTTGTGCCAATTTAGATTGGTCTGCCCCGATTTTTGCAAGTGAGTCTGTGTCGTTTATTTTTATGCCGTCTACAAAGTCCATTGTTAGCACTTTTTGAGTGGTATAAGACCAACGAACTTTGGGTGCGTTAATGTTGCTTTTAGTCGATACGTTTTTGTTGAAGCGGTCTAAGTTTTCGCCTTCGATAATGAAGTTTATTTCTTGCTCCATTACCTTTTTAAGCTCGCCGACCATGCCTTCAAAATCGTACAGCTTACCGTATTTTGAATGATGGCCGATAAACCTTGCCAATTTTGCGAGTATGTTTATGTCTATCTCTATGGTTTGTTTTAGGTTGGGACGCTGAATTTTTACTGCAACCACCTTGCCGGACTTCAATTTTGCACGATATACCTGTGAAATTGAAGCAGAGGCGATAGGTTTTTCTTCAAACTCTTCAAAAATATTTTCGATAGAATCTTGCAATTCGCCTTCGATTAACTCTTTTGCGACATCGAACGAAAAAGGCGGAACGTGGTCTTGGAGTTGCTCTAACTCTTCTGCAATATGTGGTGGTACGAAATCTGTTTGAGTAGAAAGGATTTGTCCGAGCTTAACAAAGGTAGGGCCTAATTCTTCGCAACACAACCTGATGCGTTCGCCAATAAGCTTACCCTTGAATTTTTTGTGGCTCTCAAACATCTTTTGCGGATTTTGAGAAAGCGCAGATTTGACAAACAGAAAACCCAGCCCGTTTTTCATCAGGACGGACATAATTTTCTTGTATCTTTTTATATTAATATTGCCGGTTTTTTTCTCGGCGACCAAATCAC
>CAYJNC010000095.1:0-7371 GCA_964371185.1 uncultured Christensenellaceae bacterium | reverse complement strand
GCCCGTTGCCATAAATTTAACTTTTGTGCCGATGCTGACCTTGCCGTCAAACACACGTACATAACTGATTGCACCTTTGTAGTTGTCGTAAAAACTGTCGAAAACAAGCGCCTTCAATGGCTTTGTTTCGTCGCCTTTAGGGCAGGGGAGTTTTTTGACAATAGCCTCTAACACCTGCTCTACGTTCTCGCCGCTTTTTGCACTTATTCTTGGTGCGTCGGAGGCATCAATGCCCAAAACGTCTTCAATTTCTTTTGCAATCTCGTCCGGGCGTGCGCTCGGCAAGTCTACCTTGTTTATTACGGGGATAATTTCTAAGTCGTTGTCCATCGCCAAATAAACATTAGCAAGCGTTTGCGCCTCTATGCCTTGGCTGGCGTCTACCACCAAAACAGCACCTTCGCAAGCGGCAAGCGACCTTGAAACCTCGTAAGTGAAATCCACGTGCCCGGGAGTGTCTATCAGGTTTAGTTGGTATTCAACCCCGTCGTGTTCATATATCATACGAACTGCTTGAGATTTTATGGTGATGCCTCTTTCACGTTCTAAATCCATAGTGTCTAACAGCTGTTCCTTGATGTCTCTTTGCGCAACAGTGCCCGTTCTTTCAATAAGCCTATCCGCAAGGGTAGACTTACCGTGGTCTATATGTGCTATTATGCAAAAATTTCGTATTTGCTTTTGATAATCGTTTTCCAATTTATACTCACTTTCCATTAACATACTAATTCATCTTATATCATAACGCAAAACACATGAAAAAATCAACATTCATGAGCAATTAAATATGAAATAATATTAAAAAAATTCGGGTGCGTGGGGGCTTCTAAGCAAAAGACAAAGCAATGTTTAAACAAGAATGTATAGCAAGCCATCAAACGTTACACCGGTTTATAATCTATGTTTTTGCTCTATGCTCACTATTGACAGAGAGCCGTTGTTTTTAGTAAACTTTAATATATGAGTAAAAAATAAGAAAGTAGTGTGAAAAGAAAAATGCACTATCATTCTTATAAAAATTAAACAAATGGGAGTTAAAAAAATCATGAACGATTCTATTTTTACCTATGAGAATCTACCGTCTATTATAGACATAAGTGCACTTTCGGTTAAGACTAATGAGGCCGATGTGAAAAAATTGGCTGAGGCCGCTAACAAGTATAATTGTATAGCTGCATTTGTCTTGCCTTGCCATATGGATTATTTGCGCAAGTGCTTAGGAGAAGATACTAAAGTAATTATGGGCGCACCTATAGGTTTTCCGACGGGTGCGGACCTAACAGACGATAAAGTTTTCCAAGTTAATGAACTGAAAAAAAGAGGTTGCACCGAGTTTGATATGGTTATGTGCGTTTCAAAGCTTAAAAGCAGTGATTTAGATTATGTTCGGGAAGATATCAGACGTGTTAAAGAGGCAGCAATGCCGTATCCGCTAAAAGTAATATTGGAAGTTACATACCTAACAGACGATGAAATTGCAATCGGTAGTGACATTGTTGCACAATCGGGCGCAGAATATGTTAAAACGGGCACGGGTTATTCTCCCATGCCGACAGAAGTGCGCCACGTTGAAATAATGAAAAAAGCAATTGGGGATTCTATTAAAATTAAGGTGGCGGGCGGTGTTCGCACAATAGACGATATTAAAGCATTTTGTAAGACAGGTGCTTCTCGGTTAGGAATGGGAATGGCAGCCGCAATAGACGTTATGGAAGGTTTAAAATAGTAGGTCAGAGCTTAAAAAGACCTTAGGGCTTTTAAAAGTCAAATGCTTTTTGGGCTCTGCCCAAACCCGCTTAGGAACTGTGTTCCTAAGAACCTAAGAAACGCTATCGCATTTCTTTATATAAAATTATGTTAGTGTATATATTTAGTTTGTGAATTATCACCTCGTTTTAGAAAATCATTTTCTACTAAAAGTTAAAAAAACATATTTCTATATAAGGTGATCACATGCTGTATAAATCCTTTTAACTAATATTAATATAGTAAAAAGCAATGCTAAAAGCATTGCTTTGGGTTCAAAGGGACAATGTCCCTTTGTGGGTTTTAGGGCAACGCCCTAAGGTCTTTATATTGTATAACTATTATGCAAATATGAGCGATCCGCCGAATAGCAGTGTTCCGATAACGAAAGATATTAATATACCCAGCAAACCTAAAAATGTGCTGATTGTACCTAACACCATGCTTAGCAGGGCATTTTTGCCGCCAATTGTGCGATACATCTTCCGACCCATAACCCATGCCATTATTGCCAAACAGAATCCCAGAATGGAAAACCAGTTGCATTTAGGAGCGTAGGTCAGTATGTTTAATATTAAAGAAACTATTGCTATTATCAGAACAGACACTTATACCACCTTCAGTTTTTAAACAAATAGAGACGCAATGCCGAGTATTGCAACGATCGAAAGAACGATACCGATGATTGCTAATACAAGAATAATTACACCGATAGTCTTACCTGCACGGGCAGCTTTGTCCGCCGGATCGATTTTAAGTGTTTTGCTACCTGTAGCAACTGCGATTATTGAGAATAACAGTCCAAGGAAACCAACCCAAGGCAAAGTAGATGAAAGCGGTGTGTATGGAATAACAGTGCACGCCAAAGCAATAAAAGCCATAATTAATGATACCATGGTTAAATATACCTCCTTTTTTATATTAGTAAATTTTACATTAATGAAGGTGTTTTGTCAATAAAGCGCCGATACACAAACATTTACCGTCTAAATATCACTTTTTTTGTGAATTGCTATTGTTTTTAACAGATTTAAACGTGTTTTTGTTGACGTTTGAGTAGATTTTTATTAAAATATAAAAGTACGCAAAACAAGATAATATCGGAGGGGTAATTAATGTATAGTCATGAGTTTATTTCTGAGCATAAAAAGTATTTAGAGCTTCTTTCGCACGATTATAAAACGACACAAGCCGCCTGCACCGAAATCATCAACCTAACCGCAATACTAAACTTGCCAAAAGGTACAGAGCATTTTATTTCGGATTTGCACGGTGAATACGAAGTGTTTACACATATAGTAAGAAATGCATCGGGATACATAAAACGAAGAATAGAAGGTTGTTTTAACTATACAATAAGCGAAGCAGATAAGAATTTGTTAGCAACAATAATATACTACCCCAGAGAAAAACTTGCGGATTTGCGGTCAAAAGACAAATTAACAGACGAATGGTATAAGATAATTCTTATGCGTTTGATAGTAATTTGCAGGATAGTAACATCTAAATACACTCGTTCTAAGGTAAGGAAGGCTTTGCCGGAAGATTTTAGATATATAATAGACGAACTATTGTACACAGATAATTATGAGGTTAACAAGCAAGAATATTTTTCTCGTATTATCAACACAATAATTCAGATGAACAGGGCAGACAGCTTTATCATAGAGCTATCAAACCTACTTCAAAAGATGGTGATAGACAGGCTGCATATTATCGGAGACATATACGACAGGGGCACAGGTGCGCATTTAATTATGGAAGATTTGTGCGAACGAAAAAATGTAGATTTTCAGTGGGGGAATCATGACGTTGTGTGGATGGCGGCGGCGAATGGACATGCGGCCAGCATTGCTAATGTTGTAAGAAACAGTATCAGATACAATAACTTCAACAGTTTAGAAGAGGGATACGGCATTAATATACGTCCGCTTGCTGTTTTTGCATTAGAGCAATATCGGGATGATGATTGCAAAGCATTCATGCCAAAAACGCATATAGATAGCCAAGAACTAAGCAACATAGAAAAACAAAACAGCGAACTTGCCGCTAAGGTTAATAAGGCAATCACGATAATTCAACTAAAACTTGAAGGACAAATTATTAAAAAACGGCCGGAATACAAAATGCAAAACAGGTTGTTTTTAGATAAAATAGACTTAAAAACAGGAAAAATAAAAATTGACGGCAATGAATATTGCATCAAAGACATTAACCTGCCGACGATAGACGAAAACGACGTTTACGCACTCACAAAAGAAGAAGAGAATGTTGTTTCGCAACTGAGGTTTTCTTTCCAAAACAGTAAGCTCCTGCATAAACATGTGGAGTTTTTGTTTCAAAACGGTGCAATATACCAAATTAACAACAATAATTTGTTGTATCATGGTTGTATTCCGATGAATAAAGACGGTTCGTTTGCAGAGTTTGTGTTTGAAGACAAACACTACAAAGGAAAAGCGTTTTTAGATTTATGCGACAAACTTTGCAGGATGAGTGCGCATGGAGGCAAAAAAGAAAAGGATATTGGCCTTGATTTCATGTGGTATTTATGGTGCGGGCCGACTTCGCCGCTTAATGGTAAAGCGAAAATGAGCACGTTTGAACGTGCGTTTTTGTCGGACGAAAAAACGTGGGAAGAGCAAAAAGACAACTATTACGACCATATATCGGACGTGGTGGCGGCAGACAAAATATTAGAAGAGTTTGGATTAAAAAAGGAAACGGCGCATATTGTTAATGGGCATGTCCCGGTGAAAATAAAAAAAGGTGAGTCTCCCATTAAGGCGGGCGGCAAGGTTCTTATCATAGACGGAGGAATTTCTAAGGCGTATCAGAAAGTTACGGGAATTTCGGGTTACACCTTAATTTCAAACAGTAATCAACTTGTTATTTCGGAACATCATCCGTTTAAGGGCGTTGCGGCGGTTATTGAAAACAATGACGACATGCACTCTAAGGACATTTTAGTGGAAAAATATGAAAATCGTATGAAGATTTCAGACACAGACAGTGGGCGGGAAATAAACAACAAAATCGAAGACTTACAATGGCTGGTTTCGGGATACGAATCGGGAATAATTAAACAACGCTAAATGTTTTGCGATGAAAAATTTAAAAAACAGAAAAATCGACAATGAATATTATATTTGTTGTCGGTTTTTATTTATGCTCTGTTACGCAAAAATGAAAAGTAACAATTATAATACTGCTTACCAAAAAAGTTGATTTGTTTCTGAGTCTGTATTATAATAAATATGTATCGATTTTCGTACAATTATTCATACAATAAGGGGAAAAACATGAAAAAAACAAAGAGATTTATATTGGTATTGGTAGTAGTAATAATGACATTATCCTTTCCGATTTCTGCATCGGCGGCAACGGTGAATGACGTGACTGCAAAGATGGAAGATGCCGGGGCACCAACGTATTATGTTAATTTATTTTCAAACTTTTTAAAATCGCAAAGCCTAACTTCAACACAGGCCGATCAATTAATTTATTATATTGATAAGGTTGCGGGTGTTGTTGCCGGGCGTGACCCGTATTCGCTTTCACAAACCGAAAACTTAGCGGTTATGGAACTTGGTGTAGAGGCGGCGCAGGCTATGGGGCTTACCATGACATACAAATTTTTGACAGACGGACCGGGTGCAATCATATACATTTGGGACAAAGGCGAAGTTGTATTACAATTCGGCACGAGAGACACAGGAATTGTTCAAACAGGTTATGCTGAATTAACACCTATAGTTATAACAATACTATTGTCGGCGGCGATTATGTATATTGTTATGCGGAGAAGAAAATGCGAAAAAGCATAAAAATATGGGTTATACCGGCGGCATTGGTGCTTTGCACCGTGTTTTTGATGTGGTTTTCTTTATTTGATAGGGCAGGTGTGCTTTTGGGTGCGTTAGCACTTTTGCAAGAACCGCCTCAGTCACAACACGGTCTATTGATAGAAGAACCTGAACCACCGCAAGAAGAACCATTGCCAACCGAAATACAAACAACGGCAGAGGCAACCTACCCGGCTTATGGTCAGGAGATAGGCAGTATAGAAATAAAAAGTGCCGACATTTTAGCGCCTGTTATTCAAGGGGATAGCGATGAAATCTTAGATGTGGCGGCAGGCCATGGTTTTGCCTATGCTCTTCCCGGTGAAGGCGGCAAGGTGGTTGTTTCGGCACATAGAAATACATTGTTTGAAACGTTAGGCGAAGTTTCTCCGGGAGACGAAATAATATTTCATACATACTGGGGAGATTATACCTACGAAATGCAAGAATATTTGATTTTTGATATGGACGATCCATCGTATTTGCTTAGTGAAGAAGAGGGCGAAACGTTGGTGTTATATACTTGTTATCCATTCGACTATATAGGAAGTGCGGTAGAGCGTTATGCAATAATTTGCACACCTAAAGAGGGGAGCGAGGTAACATGGGTATGAAAAAAACCATATTGAAAGAATTGTTGAGTTTTGCACTTGCGTTTTTATTGGTGTTGCTTTTCTGTTTGCTTGGAATAGGCATATTTATCGGTGCACTTGCATTTCCCGTAACGTTTGAAAACATCGCGGAAAGCGAAGAATATAAACAAGGTGTGTTGCAATCGGTGGAAAATATGTTGCAATTTAGTGCTACCGACACCGGTATTCCTTACGAGTTATTAAAAGAATATGTTGATGATGACATGGTTTTGGAATTGGCGAAAAGCAGTGCGAGTGAATTTCCGTTATTGCTTTTCGGAGACATAAATAATTATTCGCAAAGTTATAATGAGCAGGCTTTGCAACAAGCGATAGGCGAATATTATTTTGAGCAAACGGGCAATTCGCCGAGCGGAAACATGGCGCTCACAGAAGTAAGTGCAAGTATAAAAGCGGCGGTAGAAAGTGCCGTGCGCATTCCGAATGTAGTTTCCTTCGGGTGGGTCGGTATATTAAGATTTATGCCGATAATAATTTTAGTTGCGGTTGTGGGAATAGTTTTGTTAATGTTCGGCTTGGCAAAAACGGTGGGGAAAGAAAATAAAAACATGTGGTATTTCGGGGTATTTTTGTCGAGCGGTATAGCACTGTTAATACCATTTATATTGGTTTTTACAATGGGAATGTATAATTTATCTATACGACCCGAACAGTTGAAGTTAATGATAGAAAACGTTGTGTCTGTGTTCCACTGTGTATGCGGAGCAATGTCCTTTGCATTGATAGGAATAAGCGGCGTGATATACATTAAACGCTTGAGGAAAATGGATAATTGAGAAATAAGGTCAAGAGATTTTAAGACCGTAGGGCGTTGCCCTACAACCCACTTAGGGACGTGTTCTCTTGACCCAAAGAAATATTGGTGGAAAGGGTAAAGTTTGCAAGCGGTCATTTTATGTTAGTGAAAATATTTTTAAGTTTATCTTTTTATGTATATAGGGTGATAATTTGCTTACTACCCAATAACACTATAATTCATATAAATTAAGAAACGCAAAGCGTTTCTTAGGTTCTTAGGAACAAAAGTTCCTAAGCGGTTTTTTAGGGCAGAGCCCTAAAGGTCTTAGTGGTCTTAAACGGTTTTATAGGGAACGTGTTCCCTTGCAGGTTTTAAAAGAGTCCAAGGT
>CAYJNC010000094.1:0-7384 GCA_964371185.1 uncultured Christensenellaceae bacterium | reverse complement strand
GCCGGAGTTTCGCTTTCCTGAGTTTAAAGGTTGTGGAGAGTGGGAGGAGGTAACTTTGGGGGAGAACACTATAAAAATCGGTAGCGGGATTACCCCTAGAGGTGGAGAAAAAAATTATAAAAAAGAAGGTCTCCCTTTTGTACGCAGCCAAAATATTGGATGGGGTGAACTTCTTTTAGAAGATATTGTTTATATAACAGATGAGATACACTCTACATTTTCTAGTACTGAAATTTTTGCTAATGATGTTTTGTTAAATATTACTGGTGCATCTATTGGTAGATGCTCGCTTGCTAGTAATCAAATAGCTGGCGGAAATGTGAATCAACATGTGTGTATTATTCGTGTCAAAGAAGATGTGTTGCACTCTAACTTTACGATGCAGTATATTATTTCAGAGAAAGGGCAAAAACAAATAGATAGCTTTCAAGCTGGAGGAAATAGACAAGGGCTTAATTTTGCACAAATTCGCTCTCTTAAACTTCCTTTACCATCATTTGATGAACAACAAAAAATAGCCGACTGCCTCGCATCGCTGGACGCATTACTGGAAAACCACAAACAAAAGCTTAACCTCCTGCAAAGACATAAACAAGGGCTTATGCAAGGTCTTTTTCCGAAAAATTAATTTACTTGAGGTTATTTTATGGAAGAGAATACTATACAAAATCCAGATTTACCAAAAATAATGGTAGATAATTGCATTGGAAGTAATGCTAATCCTGCACGATGGGAAAGAGTGGAATTAGAGCCAATAGGCGGAATTCAATTTACAAATAAACTTATCGTATGCCGTGGAAAGGAATTGCATTGTAAATCTGAAAGGTTAAACCGTGATATGCCTTATGTCCATGCTATAGCACAAGCCGCTAAAGAAAATAAGTTCTCGCTTTATACATATATGGAATTACAGTGTGAGCAAATGATGGGCTATCATAGCATGACGTCGTGGTGTACCCCTTTCTATCCATTACAGGGAATTTCTTATAAGACCGTTGATCCTCCAATAATTCGTGGTGAATTTTTTGAGTCTATGGATTGGTTAAAAAAAGAAGAAATTGATAAATTTATATCATGGTTAATAAAATTAGATAAATCTGAAACTGTAAATTTTAAACAATCAAAAAGACCAATAAGAAGCAATTTTGATAAGTTGGATGAATTTCAAAAAATGGTTGCAGAAATTGGGAAAAAAAGCGCTAGAGATATCTACCATTTCTGGGTAGCAGAATGTAACAACCTTGATTATTTCTTAACAGTTGATTATAAATTTTTGGATTCATATAAAAAAGCTGTAAAAAATAAAAGAATTGCAACAAAGTGTGTTGCTGTAAGCCCTAAAGAGCTTGCAGACCAATTTTCCCTTTCCATCGAAAATATCAAACTCCCTAAGGAGGGGCAGCTATACTTGATGAATGGCTGTGAGTATCATGGATAATTTTTATAAAAGTAACAAATCGATTTTTAAAAAATATATTCAAAATAAACACATCGTTAAAGTTATTTTTCGAATTAGGGTGAATAATGGGTACTATTCATAAAAAAGACCATTTACGTGGAATTGCTACCAAGCTTCGAGATGATTTATCTCCCAATGATTCCCATTTCTTGTTGCTTTATGCGCACAATGGTATCGGTAAAACGAGATTATCAAAAGTATTCAAAAATCTAGGCAAAAGAAACGACACAAGAGATACACTGTATTTTAACGCATATACTGAAGATTTATTTACTTGGGAAAATGATTTAGAAAACGACAGAGAATATTATTTAAAAATAAATAGCAAATCAGTTTTTTGCAAAGCGTTTAAAGAGCTATCCATAGACGATAAAGTACGAAATCATTATTCAAAGTATACAGAAATTTATCCAAATTTTTTGTATGAAAAGAATGAAATAACACAAGAAGATGATTGGAAGGTTCTCTTTTCAAAAACAGACTACAGGAAAATTAGAGGGTCTTTTCAAGAAAAAATTGCTGAAAATATTAAAATTTCTAGAGGTGAAGAAAATATTTTTATTTGGTGTGTGTTTTTAGCCATTGTTGAACTAGCCATTGCAGAAGATGAGGCTTATAATTGGGTTAAATATATCTATGTAGATGACCCTATTTCTTCTCTTGATGAAAATAACGCCATTATGATTGCAGCAGACTTAGCTAATATTCTTAAAAAAAGTGAAGGAAAAATTAAATGCATAATATCTTCACATCATACACTTTTTTTTAATGTCATGTGTCATGAACTATCGAAGGTAAAAAAATATTTCTTAAATTACCACAAAAAAGAGAAACAATATTCTTTACGCATAACAGACGATATTCCATTTTTTCATCATGTCGCTATGATAGCAACAATTAAGAAAGCAATCGAAAACGATGAACTTTACACATATCATTTTAATATATTAAGAACTTTGCTGGAAAAATCTGCCAACTTTCACGGTTTTAAGCAATTCTCAGAATGCCTAAATCTTGGTCAAAGCGACGAGGAAATTGCTCTGCATTCTCGTTATGTAAACCTTTTAAGTCATGGTGGTTATTCTCTTTTTGAACCAGCAGTAATGCTTTCAGAAAACAAAGAGCATTTTAAGAACATTTTTGAAAACTTTATGCAAAAATATCCATTTAACCCAGAAATATTTGAAATAGAAGAAGTAGAATAATGACACAAGCAACGCAACAAAAACTCGGCTCCATGCTCTGGAGCATTGCCAATACTCTTTGGGGAACCATGAATGCGGATGACTACCGCGACTATATGCTTTCATTCCTCTTCTTGCGCTATCTTTCTGATAACTACGTCAAAGAGGCAAGAAACGAGCTTGGTGAAGAAGATTTCCCAAAATCTGCACAGCCACTTACAACATGGTATGTAGAAAACCCTGATGATATAAACGAATTTGAGAAAATCATGCGCCGCCGTGTGCATTATGTCATTAAGCCTGAATTCTTATGGTCAAATATTGCCGAACTGGCGCGCACCCAAAATAAAGAATTACTTATTACCTTGGGCAATGGCTTTAAATATATAGAAAATGAGTCTTTCGGCTCTTCCTTTGACGGCTTATTTTCTGAAATCAATCTCAATTCTGAAAAATTGGGCAAAACGTCAGCTTCACGCAATGAGCTTATATGTAAGGTAATTAACGAAATAGCCAAAGGGCTTGAAGAATTTAGTGCCGATGTGGATACCCTTGGTGATGCCTATGAATATCTCATAGGGCAATTTGCCGCCGGTTCAGGTAAAAAAGCCGGGGAATTCTATACTCCGCAGCCGATTTCTACCATTCTTTCTCGCATTGTGACGTTAGACTGCCAAGACCCACGCACCGGCAAGAAGGCACATTTAAAATCTATTTTAGATATGGCTTGTGGTTCTGGTTCCCTTTTGCTCAATGTGCGTAATGCTATGGGTAAAGATGGCATAGGCAAAATTTATGGGCAAGAAAAGAATATCACTACCTATAACCTTGCTCGTATGAATATGCTCTTACATGGCGTGAAAGATTCTGGCTTTGAAATCTTTCATGGCGATACTCTTAAAAATGACTGGGATATACTTAAAGAAGAAAACCCTGCCAAAAAGCCTGAATTTGACGCCATTGTGGCCAATCCTCCCTTTTCCTACCGCTGGGAACCTACGGATACGCTAGCGGAGGATATGCGCTTTAAGAATTACGGACTTGCGCCTAAATCCGCCGCAGACTTTGCCTTTCTGCTGCATGGCTTCCACTACCTTAAAAAAGACGGCACCATGGCCATTATCCTACCCCACGGCGTTCTCTTCCGTGGCGGTGCAGAAGAGCGCATCCGTAAAAAACTCCTCGAAGACGGGGATATAGACGCTGTTGTCGGCCTGCCTGCGAACCTCTTTTACTCTACAGGTATACCCGTTTGTATCCTTGTGCTTAAAAAATGCAAAAAAGATGATGATGTTCTCTTTATTAACGCCTCTGAATACTATGAAAAAGCTAAAAGACAAAACGCCTTACGCGAGAGTGACATAGAAAAAATCATTGATACCTACCAGCACCGTAAAGAAGAAGACCGCTATTCACGCTGTGTTGCCATGAAGGAAATTGTAGACAATGACTATAACCTCAATATCACACGCTACATTAGCACCGCACAAGCTGAAGAAAAAATTGACCTCAAAGCCGTGCACGCTGAACTTGTTTCTGTAGAAGCTGAAATCAAAAAAGCTACGGATGCGCACAACGCCTTCTTGAGAGAACTGGGGCTGGATGAGCTGTAAATTAATGCTGGAATTTAAATTATTGAAATTATAATATTTTTAACATTTAGATTTTTTAAATCAATATAGTTTGAATACATAACCAAAATATAAGTTGATAATATTGGTAATTTTAAGGAATAAAAATAATAATTTATTGATTCTTACTTTTTTCTACTATCAGTAATTCAAAATATTCTCCTATATAATCAGATATTAAAAAAACAACAAAAAAAAGTAATAATATATTCAATATCGCACAAGATAATATTAAGTAAGCTATGAATCTATAATCTATAGCAAAGCTTATCAACGTAAGAAAAACTGTAAAAAAACATGACTTAATTGTTAACATAAATATTTTAGTAGTATTAACAAGTGGACTATAGATATGATTCCCTTTTCCAGAAATTTCATATTTTTTTTTATATGTTTCGCTATCAAATATCTTTTCTTTTAGAGTGAATAAAAACAAATTAATAAATGTAAGCAAAAATGTACCGATTGTTAAAAATGAAGGCAAAATAAATTGTGTTTTTGACGAAAACCTATCATAAATACTTCCGTCAGTAAGCATAAGATTATAATCAACAAGCATTATACTTATCGATAGAACTATACAAACAAAAACATATATAGAACCTAAAAAGTTAAACAGTCTCTCTATTAAGTGCATGCTTAAGTCCTTTTATTATATTATTTTCTATTAAAGATTTTTTTATGTCTATTGTATTAAATTTCATATCTTTTATCATGTCATCATAATCAAACTCTCCAAATGTTCTAAAGTCACTAAGTATTTTATACTCAATTTCATTTTTATTGTTATCTAAACCAAGAACTTTTGCTGAGCTAGGTTTCTCTTCTTTTATAATATTGATAGCATTATTAATTTTAGATTTACTTTCAACATTTTTTTCAAATGAAATTTTAAAGTTAAACCTTCTTGCATAATTTGTAATAGCTCTTATAAAACCACCACTTGAAGTAAAGTCCGTAAAAACACATTCCATACTAATCAAATCTGAAAGACTTTTTATTTTTTGTTCAAAATCACCTGCATTTTCGATAATAGTAAATGACAATTTACCTTTATACTTATTAATAACTTCAGCTATATCTGCTTCTGATTTACTTTGTTCCTTGAGTTCATTTTCAATTAAATCAATTTTTTCATTTAACATACTAGAGAAATGCCTTTTTATATATCCGTTAAAGCTTAATAATGAACATGATGCATGATGATATTGATACATACCGTATCCGCTTTTAGATGAAAAAACAAAATAATTAAACTCTACAATTTTCTCATCCTTACCGACTTCTCTTGTACTTAAATCAATATTTCCGTCTTCTTCCTTTATAATGGTAAATGTTTGATGGTCTTTTAAGGTTAATACAAGGCCATAGTAAAAGTCTTTATCTTCAATAACATATAATTTTTTAGTTGTCCCAATAAACTCTTTCCCCTGCTCTATGTTGTTCAAGAAGTCATTAAGTGAAAATTTTACAGATGTACTTTCCCAAGTAAAAGCTTGAAATTTTATTTTCATGTTTCCCTATCCTTATTTATGGAATTTTTTCCACTATCAGGCTATTAAAAAAGTTTTCAAAGCTCTTTCATAGTCTATAATTTCAGACCATTAAAAGTAGAAAGTTTACAGATAATCAATTTCTTCAAAAGTTTGTTATGAATAAGTTTTAAACATTATAACAAATATGCAATATGACATGCAAGCTAAGAATTTTGCATGATAATTTGGTATTTTTTTGCAAGCAATCGTCTGTAATTCAATTTTTTCTACATATTAAATTACACTCTCCCAGATTTGTGGTATTCAGCAGTATTTCAATCCCAGACTTCATAGGCTAACTTTTTTTGTCTATCTCAGATTATATTCTTTGCACTTCCAACTGTCGCACGCAAAGATAAAGTACTGATTAAGAACATATACGCCCACATGCCAGCAGCAATTGTATTGTGAAATAGGGTATGTACGGCACCATTAAAGCATCCACCGTATAATTGTTTAAGAATGACAAGGAGTATTAACGATGTAAAAAAAATGAAAATATATGTAAAAAGCTTTAAACTACGTTACGCCACTAGCACTGGTCATAAAATTATTTAATTTTTTTTCGATAAACACAATTTAAAGAAGGACTACCATGAACATTTCTAATGCTATCGAAAGTTTTGTTTTTCATTGCAATCTTGAAAGAGGTCTATCAAAGCTTACTATAGCAGCTTATCAAATTGACTTGAATCAATTTAAGCTAACATTACCAGAGGATATGCATGTCGCTAACATTGATAAAACTGTAGTTAGAAAATATCTGCAACGACTAGATGCTAACTATAAACCTCGTAGTATAAAAAGGAAAATTGCGACACTTAAATCTTTTTTTTGCTTTCTGGAGCAAGAAGAATACATTCCTGTATCTCCATTTAGGAAGCTTAGATTAAAGCTTGACCGAATAAAAAACCTTCCACGCACACTTTCCCTTTCCTCGGTCACTCAGCTTTTTAACAATATTTACCACCAAAAAAGTAATATAGTTAAAACATCTCGAGAGTATTTAGAGATAAGTCGTGATATAGCTGTCTTAGAAGTGCTTTTCTCAACTGGTATAAGAGTTTCAGAAATATGCAAACTGCTTAAACGTGACGTAGATCTTAAAAACAAGCAAATCATTGTTATGGGTAAAGGCAAGCGTGAACGAATTATTCCACTTTGTGATAATCCAACTTTGCAAGCCTTACAAAATTATCAAGACCTTTATGAAGGCTTTTTAAGCCCAGAGTCACCATTCTTTCTTAATAGAGATAAAAAGCCACTTTCAGACCAGTCTGTTCGCAAAATCCTTAAAAAACATCAAATAAACGCCTGTATTCCAGAACACTTTACACCACATATGTTTAGACACACACTGGCAACACTTTTACTTGAAAATGGCGTGGATATTCGTAATATCCAAACCCTACTTGGACACAGCTCCCTCGCAGTAACAGAAATTTACACTCATGTAAGTTTGGCAGCTCAGCGCACTGCACTTGAGCATCGCCACCCAAGAACATCAATCAAATTGGAGGAACATATCGATAATTAGGAATTATGTATTCTCATGGTAAGTAGAAAAGCAGAAAA
>CAYJNC010000093.1:0-7521 GCA_964371185.1 uncultured Christensenellaceae bacterium | reverse complement strand
CAGTTTTAATACCATTTCTCTAACATAGGCATTTTCATTGAAATCGCTTGTAACGCTTGTTTCGGGAAGTACATCTATAGAAGTCGTATTCTTCCTGAAAAAATTTTTCAACAAATTTTTGCATTCGTTAATACAAACTCTGATAATCCACGCTTTTTTGTGTTCTTCGTCTTCAAACACTATTGAATTATTGTAATACTTCAGAAAGACATTTTGAAATATTTCCTCGGTATCGTAAGAGTTCTTTAAATAAAGAATACAGATTCTTTTAACCGTATCCCCATAAGTCTCTATTGTTTCCGATAAATCTTGCTCTGTCCTCATATAGATGCACTCCACAATCTTTTTAACTATCTTCTTCCCTTTCCTCTGCCACTGCCCACGTTGTCGCACACTCCGTCGTTGTCACTGTCTACATACATACGTCCACCGCCTGTGCCACTTCCGCTACCCACGTTGTCGCACACTCCGTCGTTGTCACTGTCAATATATTGCCTTCCGGCTCCCGCTCCTCTGCCGGCTGCTAAAGAGACTGTCATACCCAACGATAAAGTTACCACAACTACCAATAAACCAACTAAAATTTTTTTCATCTTATTATCCTCCGTTTTTTGTATTACATATATAATACAATCAACCTAACCAAATCCTTTCAAAAAAATATTATTTTTTTATTTTGTCTTCTCCAATCACAGTAAAAAACAAAATATGGTATACTGTAAATATAATTTTATTGTGAGAATTATGCAATATACACAGGAGGAAATATGCGTAAAATTTTAGGCGCAATCAGACGTGCCGACAACGAATACAACTTAATAGACGATGGCGACAAAATAGCGGTAGGTCTTTCCGGCGGAAAAGATTCTATGCTTTTGCTTAGGGCCCTGTCTTTATATAAACATCTATGTAAAAAGCAATATGAGCTTTCGGCAATTTGTGTTGATCTCGGTTTCTCTAACTATAACATACCTGCAATGCAAGAATACGCCAACAGTTTAAATATACCGCTCAACGTTGTGCCCACAGAAATCGCACAAATCGTGTTTGACATTCGCAAGGAAAAAAACCCTTGCTCGCTTTGCTCAAAGATGCGCAAAGGTGCACTTTATAGCAAAGCAAACGAACTCAATTGCAACAAAGTTGCATTCGGCCACCACGGAGACGACGTTGTCGAAACTTTTTTAATGAGCCTCATGTATGAAGGAAGGGTAAACACTTTTTCGCCAAAATCGTATCTCTCCCGAACAGACATAACGCTCATTCGGCCACTTGTTATGTTAAGAGAAAAAGATATATTAACATCTGTAGCAAGGAACAATATTCCTACGGCTAAAAACCCCTGCCCCATAGATTTTGCCACCAAAAGGCAACAGACCAAAGACCTGATAAAAAAACTCGATTCAGAAAATCCCAATTCTTCGGACAACATATTACACGGAATTTGCACCACAAACACCTACAACCTTTGGGATAAAGATTTTAAAAATCTTCCTAAGGAATAAACAAATCACAGCAGACTGTAGGCAGAGAGAAATTTTTCTTTCTGTCTTTTTCTTACACAGATTATAGAGCCAAAAAAGAACCCAACACTTTGCTGAGTTCTTTTTGCATACCCATTCGGGTAATATTATCTTTTTGAGAACTGAGGAGCACGACGAGCAGCTTTCAAGCCGTACTTCTTTCTTTCTTTCATTCTCGGGTCTCTTGTTAGGAAACCTGCAGCTTTTAATGCCGGACGAAGTTCCGGTTCGGCTTTTATAAGTGCACGAGATATGCCTTGGCGAATTGCGCCTGCTTGTCCGGTATAACCGCCACCTTTTACATTAACGAAAACATCGTAGTTGCCTAATGTCTCTGTTAAAACCAATGGTGAACGAACCAACATTTTTAATGTTTCATAACCGAAAAATTCTTCTATATCTCTTTTGTTAACTGTTACATTACCTTTACCTGCCAACAGGCGGACTCTGGCAACCGATTTTTTTCTTCTTCCCGTTCCAAGGAATTGTTCTGTTTTTGCCATATTATATATCCTCCTACTTATAGCTCGATAGCTTCAGGCTTTTGTGCCGAATTTTGATGCTCCGGACCACTGTAAACACGAAGCTTTTTCAACATTTTTCTGCCTAATTTATTTTTAGGTAACATTCTTCTTACTGCTTCCATGAAAGCAAACTCCGGCTTGTTAGCCATTAAATCTTTGTAGCTTGTTTTCTTTAAGCCACCCGGATAACCCGAATGTCTGTAATAGAATTTTTGCTCTAGCTTCTTACCTGTCAATATTAATTTCTCTACGTTAACCACGATAACACAATCTCCGACATCTACATTCGGTGTGTATTCCGGTTTTGTTTTTCCGTTCAATATGCTTGCTACTTTGCTTGCAAGTCTACCAAACACCTGACCGTCGGCATCAACCAAAAACCATTTTTGCTCAACTCCGCCCGGCTTTGCCATATATGTTTTCATAAGGCGCTTCCTCCTACGATATTTTTTAATAATAAGTAGCTTTTTTTACTCCGCAGAGTCCCACGTCTGCATTGTAATCATAAAGCTTTTTGCGCAAGCACGGGGCTAATGTGCATAATATGCGCAAAGAATATTATATATAAAACTTACTTCAAAGTCAATAATTATTTTTAAATCAGCGAAAAATCTTCTTCGCTATCGTAATTTGGCTAATTATTTCAATTACTTCATACCGTATAAAACTTTTTGCTGAAATAACAGCCCTTTTTTCAATTAACATATCATAAACATGCAGTTAATTTGTTAATATTTATACTTTATATTTGATTTATTGTTATAGGTAGTTAAAAAAGTTCTTTTTCATACAGTACTTTCATCATAAACAGTCCGCACGCTTTAGCAGTTGGCCCTGCCATTTTTCTGTCTCTCGCCGCAAAAATCTCTTCTATGTCTTTTTTCTTACCAAGGCCTATCTCTATCAATGTTCCGACAATAATTCGCACCATGTTATGCAAAAAACCGTTTCCGATTACGTCCACATAAATTTCATCTGCATTTTTTTCTACCTTCAAGCAGGTTATTTCCCTTGTTTTATCTTCAATTGCCGAATTCGCCGTGCAAAAAGAAGTAAAATCATGTTTGCCGACTATTTTTTTTGCTGCTTCTTGCATTTTTTTTATGTCTAAACACATAGGCACGTGCATCGCATAGTCTCTGCCTATTGCAGACGGCGTTCTCTGATTATGTATGACATAACGGTAGTGTTTTGAACAAGCAGAGTATCTCGCATGAAAATTTTCGTCTGCCACCGCCGATTTTTTTATGCGGATATCCTTTGGCAAATGAAAATTTAAGGCATCGCAAAACTTGTCGGGCGGAATATTGGAATTCGTTTCAAAGTGTGCCGTCTGACAATATGCGTGCACACCTGCATCTGTTCTACCCGCTCCGTATATGACGGTTTTTTCTTTGGTCAACAAAAACAACGCCTCTTCAATTTCTTCTTGAATGGTTTTTGCGTTGTTTTGTCTTTGCCAACCGGCATAATTTGTGCCGTCATATTCTATTAAAATCAATACCCTCATAACTCACCCTGTGGAACCAAAAACTATAGGTTAGCCGACTTCTTCTTCCTCTTGGCAGTCTGTGCATAAACCCCTAAAAACAAGCTCTGTAGAAGTCACGTTAAACCCTTTGGATTCAAGTTTTTTCCCCATCACATGCGTCATCTCTTCTAATTCTACGTCCTCGACCTTTCCGCAGCTTTGGCATACGGCGTGGCAATGGTCGTCGGTCCGACAGTCAAACCTATCGCTAACATACGGCATAGCCAATTTTCTTATGTAGCCGTATTCTGATAGCACATTTAGATTTCTGTAAACCGTTCCTAAGCTTATGTTAGGGCATTTTAGTTGTGCAATCTTGAACACTGTTTCCGCATCCGGATGGTCTGTATTTTTTTTCACCAATGTTAATATCATTTCCCTTTGTCTTGAATATTTCACTTTGCCTCTCCAATCATTTGCTAAAATATATTATCGGCTTTGCCTATAACAAAACCATTATTACCCCACAAACCGCACTTCCTACAACGAGTGCAATTACATCTCTTTTTTTAATGCGCAACACTTTTAACCGTGTACGCCCTTCGCCACCCTTATAACACCGTGCCTCCATCGCAAGTGCAAGTTCGTCTGCACGTTTGAACGCACCCACAAACAACGGCACCAGCAACGGTATCATGTTTTTTGCACGTTTGATAATATTTCCACTGTCGAACTCCGCCCCCCTTGCCGTCTGAGCCTTCATTATCCTGTCTGTCTCTTCCGATAATGTAGGTATGAACCTCATTGCTATGCTCATCATCATCGCCATTTCATGCACGGGAAATTTTATTTTTTTAAGCGGATCTGCCAATTTCTCTATGCCGTCAGTCAACTGCATGGGTGAGGTCGTAAGTGTTAACAGCGATGTCGCCATAATGAGCAAAACAAGCCTTAGTGCTATCACGATTGCGTTAATCACGCCACCCACCGATATTGAAACGACTCCCCACTGCACCAACATTAAATCTGCCGGGATAGTTACCGTTGTGCCGGTCGTTATAACCGCTTCGGATGGTAGTTGTATTATGTCCCACGTTTTTAATGTCATCTCGCTTTTGTAGAAAAAAATGTTTAGTACGAATGTAAAAATAATTATAAATAATAGCGGTTTAATACCCCTCAAAACATTTTTTACTCCTACTTTTGCGATCCCTATTATGCAAAAAACAAATACGCCAAACCCGATAAACCCCCAAAATGTGTTTATTAAGAACACCGCTATAAGCATCAACAGCGCAATTATGATTTTTATTCTCGGGTCCATTTTGTGAATGGTTGTGTTCCCCGGATAATATTGCCCTAACGTAATATTCTTTAACATTCGCCTTTCCCTCTTGCATCGGAAAAATGCTTGCTAAGCCATTTAACCAACTCGTCTACGCAAATTATGTCGCCCGGGACGTCTATTCCCCTTTGTTTAAGTAAATATCCCGCTTTTCGTGCTTCGCTTGCGTCTAACCCAATTTTTCGCAAACCTTCTATGTCTGAAAATACCTCTTTTGGTGTGCCGTCCTTAACTATTACCCCGCCGTCCATCACAACTATCCGCGAGGCATAGTCTGCAAGCCCGTCCATGTTATGAGATATCATAATAATTGTCACACCGCAGTCGTTGAGTTGTTTAACAAGTTGCATGAATGCCTCTCTTGTTAAAGGGTCTAAGCCTGCTATGGGCTCGTCTAATATTAATATTTTTGGGTCTGTGGCAAGCACTCCGGCTATTGCAACCTTACGTTTTTGCCCGCCCGAAAGCTCGAAAGGCGACAACGGCTTAATCTCTTCGGGTAAAAAACCCACAAGTTCTAACGCCGTATCTGTGTTTTTTATAACCTCGTCTTCGCTCATGCCGAGTTTTGTCGGCCCAAACGCAACGTCTTTTTCTACCGTTTCTTCAAACAATTGATATTCGGGATACTGAAAAACAACACCTACCGTCTTGCGTAAAACTTTTTTGTCGTATCCGTCTTCGTTTATGTCTTTTCCGTCTACTAAAATGTTTCCGCTGTCCGGCTTTAATAGGCCGGCCATCTGCTGAATCAACGTACTTTTTCCGCAACCCGTATGCCCGATTATGCCGACAAATTCGCCGTCTTCAACTTTTAAGCTTACTCCCTTTAGCGCATGAGATGCAAACGGAGTCCCCGGCATGTATATAAAATTAATATTATTTACTTCAACCGACATATTTCCTCCGTTAACTCTTCTAAGGTGATAGGGCATTTTTCAAGTTTTATACCGCAATTTTGCAGGCCTTGCGCAATTTGTGTTGCGTGAGGCGGAATCAAGCCGGCTTCGTTTAGTATGTCTTCATGCGAAAACACTTCGTTTGGTGTTCCTTCGTCTATTACCTTGCCTTCTTTCATCACAAAAACACGGTCGCACTCTGCGGCCTCTTCCATGTAATGAGTTATAAAAATCACTGTTTTACCCTGCTCTTTGTTGAGTGCGTGTACGGTGTCTAACACCTCTTTACGCCCTTTAGGGTCAAGCATAGCCGTAGGTTCGTCAAACACTATTATGTCCGGCTGCATCGCAAGTACGCCCGCAATTGCTACTCTTTGCTTTTGCCCACCCGAAAGCATGTGGGGTGCATGGTTGTTGTAGCCTTGCATGTTGACGGCCTTCAGTGCTGTGTCTACCCTATCTTGCAATTCACTTTGAGGTACACCCAAATTTTCGGGGCCGAATGCCACATCTTCTTCCACAACTGTAGAGACTATTTGATTGTCGGGGTTCTGAAAAACCATACTTGCCTTGCTTCTTATGTCCCACATATTCTCTTCCTTAGAGGCATCTAAGGACACAACAAAAAGCTCACCCTCTTGCAAGGGCAAAAGAACATTTATGTGTTTGGCAAACGTAGATTTCCCACTGCCATTATGGCCTAATATTGCAACAAACTCGCCTTTCTTTACGCTTATATTAACGCCTTTTAAGGCTAAGCAAGTTGTTTCGTTTTCCGAAAAATAGGCATATTTAACATTTTTCGACACAACTATCGACATATTTTTCCTCATCATATAACGAAAAGGGAAGATTAAAATATAAATTTTATATTTTAACACTCCCCGTTTTGTCTATCATACCCTTTTGAAACCAAATTACTTTAGCAACAGTATTATACTAATTCTAAAATTACTACTTCAGCAGCATCGCCGCGTCTCGGTCCCATTTTGATAATACGTGTGTAACCGCCGCCTTGTCCTAAGTTTTTAGCACGTTCAGCGTATTTAGGAGCAATTTCCCTAAATAGTTTTTCAACAACCGGATATTTAACGTCGGCAGTACGCATTTTATAATCGTACTTGCTTTCTTTTTCTTTTTTCTCTGCCGGTATTTGGTATAGGTAGGACATGATGTTCCTACGAACAGCCAATTTTCTCGGAGAATCGTTCGTAACAGTTGTTGCTACACCGTCGATTGTTTTTGTTACTTCTACCGTATCTTCGTAGCAACGAATAGCCTTTGTTATTATTTTTTCAGCTATACGTTGTGTTTCTTTTGCACGCATATGCGTTGTTTCTATTTTTCCGTAATTCAACAGAGCAGTCACCAGATTTCTAAGAATTGCTCTTCTCTGGTCGGACGGTCTGCCTAATTTTCTGTAACCCACTTCTTTTCTACCTCCCGCTTCAGTCGTCCAGTTTTAGCCCAAGGCCAAGTGCCTCGAGTTTTTGCTGAACTTCTTCCAAAGATTTTTTGCCTAAATTACGCACTTTCATCATTTCGTCTTCGTTGCGCATAATAAGCTCTTCTACCGTATTTATTCCCGCACGTTTCAAACAATTGTATGAACGAACAGAGAGATCTAACTCCTCGATGGTGATTTCAAGAATTTTCTCTTTTTTGTCTTCCTCTTTTTCAACCATAATTTCAACGCCATTTACATGGTCTGTTAGGTTGATGAACTGAGAAAGATACTCGCTCATTATTTTAGCCGCTA